>NZ_JBHIRN010000007.1:0-121636 GCF_042197205.1 Bartonella sp. AA2SXKL | reverse complement strand
AGAGAAGAACCTTGATGCTCAAAACTCTCTTCATTTTCTGTCTTTCCCTCACTCCCGTATATCGACACAAAGCCCTTGCCTGATCCCACACCAAAACCTGTTTCATGGGTCTCTGAATGGCTTTTATGATGATCTGTCATGCCATCAATCGTCACACTTTCTCCGCTCACATTGATATCTTGACCGGAAAGCAGATGAGAAGCAGAAATCTTGGCTTCTCCTTGTGCGTCTAACACGATGTTGCCCGTCGCCCCAAGGA
Organism: Bartonella sp. AA2SXKL; assembly: GCF_042197205.1. NCBI lineage: Bacteria > Pseudomonadati > Pseudomonadota > Alphaproteobacteria > Hyphomicrobiales > Bartonellaceae > Bartonella > Bartonella sp. AA2SXKL. Next base: position 121,377 of record NZ_JBHIRN010000007.1, on the reverse strand, counting down.
TAGAGGAGACCGTTGTGGTATGCGATTGAGATGTATCGGACGATTCCTCATGCAAAAAGCCACTTGATGACGATTGTGCTTGCTGGTCCAAGTGTTCTTGGGCGCCTTTGATAGTAATCTTTCCCCCAGAGTGAATGGTAATATCCGCTTGTTTCTGTTCTCCTGGTGCTTTCTCTCCTGACGTTTCCTCTGCCTTACCGGCTACGAGCGTCGAGGCTACAACTTCCGTGTTGTTTCCGGAATCAATGGCAATGCCTTCACCCCCTGTTATGCTTGACCCCACAACTTGGCGCACATCCATCTTGTTATGCTCAGATTTACTGCTACTAAACACCCCACCCTCTTTGTGATACGACATCTCATAATGTAAGCTATCCTCTGCATTATTGATGAGAATATCGTTGCTGGCTTTCAGCCCTACCTTGCCATCAGCCGCAATGGAACTACCTGTGATGCTAAGATCATGCGGTTTGCCATCCTGCCCTGCAATGACAGTGGTATCACCTCCCGATTTTATCGAAGAGCCAACGGCATGAGAGGCTTGCATATCCACTTTCGTGTTTTTGGTGCGAAGATGATACTCCATCTCATCGTTTCTCACCCCTATTGTTACCTCCCCTTGGGCGCCAAGAGCAACATTACCCTTGGCATCTATATCGGAAGCAGCCATATGGATATCGCCACCCGATAGAACAGTGGTCTCTTTTCCAGAACTTAAATGAGAGCCATTGTGCACGGCGACATGAAAGGTTTGATCCCCGCGATGACTATTGGTACTGTTGCGTGTGGCATCAATCGAAACATTCCTCTCAGCTTGCAAGAGAAGTTTATCCTTTGTTTGAACATCAGAGCCTAAAATATTCAAATCTTTTCCAAAGACATAAGTGAGATTGATGTACTTTGAAAAATATTTATTTAAAAAAAATGTGTGAATACACAACAACAAGTATATTCCGTTTAGGGCGTTCTGTTTTGCATGAGGAGTATGATCCCATTAAAAATGAAGAGATTAAGAGGAATAAAATAGAGAGATAATAAAATAAAGGCCCCGTTAAACGAGGCCTTAGTATTTTTTGTGCTGATAATTTCATTTTTACGAAATTAGAATTTGTAAGCGACACCTACACGGAAGTCATTGGTTTTGTAGTTGAATTCACGTGTATCGTTGGCGAATTTCTTTTTACCAAAATCGGAGTAACGGTATTCAGCACGTAAAAGAACGTTGTCTGTCATTGCAAAGTCAACTCCACCACCAATAGTGAAACCAAGCATTGTCTTCGTGTCATCAGCCCAAGTGCCACCAGTCAAATCTATGGCTTGCTTAGCCCCTGCCTCTGGCACTTTTCCATCCCCGCCAGCTTTCTGCTCAACTTTAGCTCTCTCTCCTTTTCCTGCAACGGATTGAATGCCCTGCACCTGCGCATAGGCAATACCACCAGCAACATAAGGCATAATACGGTCAACAGCAGCAAAACCGATACGGACACGTGTCGCACCAGACCATTTTTCTTTGTAACTGTGCGTTTCTGTTACCTTGTCACCGTTTTCAAACCGTTGCTGACCTTTTAATTCAACCTTAGCTTTTTCAAGGGCATCATTAAAATTTGCTGCATCTTTTTCAGTAAGGGTCAATTCACGGGCTTTTTTTGATTCTTCACGGTCTGCCCAAACTGCATCGGTTTCAACACCGAGAACGAGACCATTTCCGAGGTCTACGTTAGATCCGGCATAAATGCCACCCATGAAACCAGAAGGACTAGGTGTGTTATCTTTTTTGAAAAGTTCTTTGTCTGCTCCTAGAATAGTTACTTTAGTTTTACTCGAAAAGTTGCCAACTTGACCACCAAGATAAAAACCTGTCCAAGAAAACGAAGGGGCTGCTGCGATAACTGCTGGGGCTGTTTCACGAGAGATGATAATATCAGCAGCTTGTGCTGCAGAAACTGAAATTAAAGCGGCAATAGAAGTTGCTATTAAAGATTTTGTATTCATAATTTTGCTCCTAAATTAACTATAAAACGACCTTACAAGATTATAAATAGAAAAGCTGTAGTAAAAATGTCACAATCACACAAATAAACCCCAGAAAACAGCGGTTTTGTAAAAGTCAAGATCTCTTGAAAATTTAACTTTTTATTAATACTTTTTATTCATAATTGCACTTTTGATGAAATTAGAACTTGTAAGCGATACTTACACGAAAGTCATTGGTTGTGTAGCCTAGTTTAAGGTAATCCTTTTTATATTCCTTCTTACCAAAGTCTGAGTACCGGTACTCCGCACGAAGCAGAACATGATCTGTCATCGCCAAATCTATACCACCACCAAGGGTGAAACCCTCCATCGTTTTTATTTTATCAAATACTGTAGCAGAAACTTCTTTACTTGGCTTACCCATTTGCCAATTTTTTTGTTCCTGAAACTTTACCAACACCCTGTATTTGCGCATAAGCAATACCATGAGCCACATAAGGCATAATACTGTCAGCGATGGAAAAACCAACACGAACCCGTGTTGCACCAGACCATTTTCTTTGAAACCAATGCAATACACTGCTGTGTCACCCTTTTGAAACTTTTCATCTAATGTGACACCAGCATCTTTAAATTCATCATTAAAATCATCAATCGTAAGAATCTTTGAGACCGTCTTCGTCTCTCCTCAGTCTGCCCAGACTGTATCAGTTTCAACACCTAGAATGAGGACATTTCCAAGATCTACGTTGGAACCTAAATAAATACCACTTATGAAACCGGAAGGCATAGGTAGTGCATCTTTATCTGAAGTTTTTTCTTTTGTCTCAAAATCAAATACATAAACTTTGACTTGAAAAGTTGCCAACTTAACTACCAAGATAAAAACCTGTCTAAGAAAACGAAAGAGCTATGATAACTGTTGGAGCTGTTTTACGAGGAATGACAATATCAGCAGCTTGTGCCGCAGAAGCTGTAGTCATAGCGATAACAAAAGTTGTTACTAAAGATTTTGTATTCGTAAACTTTGCGCCTCATTTATTTAGAGGATAATGCTACAAGATTACATAAAGAAAAGCTGTCGTAAAAAATAATACAGTCATAGAAAATGGAGGATGCGCTCAAAACAAAATCGCTGCATGACTTTACAACGCTATTAACTTCACTCCGTACGAGAATTCGTAAGTTAACTTATCGATTTTGAATGTAATTCTTGTCTGTCGTTTATGAAAATATTTTTATATCTCCAATAAATATGGAGTGAGTAATAATATAACAACAGAAAAGAATAGAGGCCCTGTCTTTGACAGAGCCTCTTGGAAGTTTATTTCGTTGTTTACGAAATTAGAATTTGTAAGCAACACCTACACGGAAATCATTGGTTTTGTATGCTAATTTATCCCCGTCCTTTACAAATGCTTTTTTACCATAGTCTGAGTAACGATATTCTGCACGCAATAGAACATTGTCTGTCATTGCAAAATCAATACCACCACCTACAGTGAAACCAACCATCGTTTTCGTTTCATCAAACACTTTAGCAGAAGCGATTTCGGCACCTTCAGCTGTCGCTGCCTTAAGAGAATCAACCACTTGCAGCTGCGTATAAGCAATACCACCAGCAACATAAGGCATAATGCGATCAACTGCTGCAAAACCAACACGAACGCGTGTTGCACCAGACCATTTTTCTTTTATAGAGGTGCTATCTATACGTTTGTCAGTCGCCACGATACCAGCAATAGTTTTTCCTGTAGCAGGTGTAGCTTTCGCTGCTATAAGCTCATCTTTGAAAGCATCAAGGCCAATTGCTCCAATGACTGCTGAATGCGCTTTTGAATCTTCGCGGTCAGCCCAGACTGCATCGGTTTCAACACCTAGAATGAGGCCATTACCAAGATCTACGTTGGAACCTACATAAATACCACCCATGAAACCGGAAGGCTTAGGTGTCCAGTCTTTATCTGTAATTTTCTTTTTTGTTTCTGAATCAACTACATCAACTTTACCTGAAAAGTTACCAACTTGACCACCGATATAAAAGCCTGTCCAAGAAAATGAAGGGGCTGCTGCGATGACTGCTGGGGCTGTTTCACGAGGGATGATAACATCAGCAGCTTGCGCTGCAGAAGCTGCTGCTATAGCGATAACAGAAGTTGTTACTAAAGATTTTATATTCATAAACTTTGCTCCTAATTTATTTATGAGCACAGTGCTACAAGATTACAGAAAGAAAAGCTGTAGTAAAAATGATACAGTCACAGAAAATGGAGGGCACATCCCAGACAAAATCGCTTCATAGCTTGATTTTGTACGAGAAACCTAAAGATATATATATAAATAACTTATTGGTTTTTAAATGTAATTCTTGTTTATTGTCTATGATTTTTTTAAGAAAACCTGAATAATATCTTTTCACATCCACAATAAATTATGTATTGTGTGATAATATGGCAACAGAAAATAACAGAGGCTCTGTCAAAGACAGAGCCTCTGTTATTTAACTTATCATCTGTTAAAATTTGTAAGCAACACCAACACGGAAATCATTGGTTTTGTAAGAAGTCTCATATTTATCATTTGAGAATTTCTTTTTCCCAAAATCTGAGTAACGATATTCCGCACGTACAATAATATTATTGGTCATTGCTAAATCAACACCAGCACCAAGGGTGTAACCAACAAGGGTCTTTGTTTCATCAGACAGAGTACCAGAAGCGATTACTTTGTCTGAATCTTTATCTGTTATTGAAATCAACGCACTATCTTGAAGCTGTGTATAAGCGATACCACCAGCAACATAAGGCATAATGCGTTCAGCTGCAAAACCAATACGCACGCGCGTTGCACCAGCCCACTTTTCTTTAAAAGTGAAACTGTGGGTTCGTTTAGCACCAGGTTTAAGCACATCTTTACCAATATTAATTGCAGCGTCTTTTAATACCTTGTTAATATAATTGATGTGTTCTGGGGCAATGACATATGTTTTTCCTGTCTTCGTGTCATCTTTATTAGACCACATGATATCTGTATCAACACCTAGAATAAGGCCATTACCAAGATCAACGTTGGAACCTGCATAAAGCCCCCCCATGAAACCAGATAGTTTAGGCAAAAGGTCATCAGGCGCTGGAATCTTGTTTCCATTACTGAGAATATCCATTTTCGTTTTACCCGAAAAACCACCAATCTGGCCCCCAACATAAAAACCTGTCCAAGAAAAAGTTGGAGCAACAATAACGGGAGCAACAGGTGTTGGTCTTGGGGGAACAATAACATCTGCTGCTTGTGCTGCTGAAGCTGAAACAAAAGCGAAAGCAGAAGCTGTTATTAACCATTTCATATTCATATTTTCTCTCCATAGCTGAATATTTATTTGAACACACCGTTTCATATAGAGCCCCATCTTCAGATATCTGTAGCAAAAATGATACACTTATAAAAAAAACAAAAAGCCAATCAAAGTACCCTTAATTGCTTGATCTGTAATAAATGAGAATAAAACTATGCCCATGCACAAATGATCTCTTTTTCTCACATTTGCTCTCCTTTATAAATTTTGTAAAAAAACTGCGTCACAGTACCCTCCGTGTAAAGCGTATGCTATTGGAATGAAAATGTAATATATTGATTTATAATGAAAAAAATATCTTTTATATTAATTCGTCTGCAATATTGACGATGCTTTTATCTTAAGCCTTTTTATATTAAAGCCCCCCAGCACCTCACAAACAAGCAAGTGTGTGAATAAATAAAACTATTTAAAAGCTAGAATGGCTCCTATTAATATTCTCAATATTATAACAATGAAGACTGTTACAATATTGAGAGCAGCTAAATGTAACAGTTCCATTTAAATTCATACAAACAACGTTTTTAGCTTCATCCTTCGTATAACCAAATGTGAATAGCTCTTTGATTATTTTTTCATCATTGTAAAGAATGCTTGTACCCGACAGAACAAGATCTTCACTACCCCATGAACTGCAACAAAATTACATGTAATTTCATCACGCTTGCTCTTTGTTTTTAATTTAGGAATTTATTCCTTTTTGACATATTTACGCTTCTGCTTAACTTTCTAGAAAATCTTTTCCAGAGCTTTAGCCCTATTTGTAGGCTATCATTTCATACTCTTTTTAGCTAAATTGAAAAAAATACCTAAAGACAGATAACCGGTATGATAAACATTAAAACTTATATAGAAATCTCCTTAAAGCTGAAAAAACGAGAAATCTTTCTTAAAGTTTTCACACCACACCTTGCTTTAAAAATCATGAATTTGGCAGAAAAAATATCTGATATTTTGAATCATAGACAAATGAATATTTTATAAATTCTGTAGTCGAAGCATACCATCAAAGATCAAAAGTTTAACATTTTTGTTGCTTCACTCGATTTTGATGAGGTATCCTCTCTGCAAACAGCTTAGTTTCTTGTCGAGAGGATTTTCTTAACTCCTTACTTATGTGATTCACTTAACTAAAGGCTCTCTCTGGACAAGTCCTACTCTAAAAACACTTATCAAGGAGTTTTATATGCGCTGTATAGTTACGCTTAAATGACAGTATTTACAGTATAACAGCGTAACCCAAAATCGGGAGGTTATATTTATCCAAACCCATGAATTTTGTAACGAGCGATTGCCATTATACAGAGTATTCTTACACCGAAATCCACCTCCCCATATCTTTTCCAAATAGTACTCTTCACTCCCTCCGTACACAATTATAATAGCCTTTGCGAACAACTGCTCCTCCACTTTTCAAATGATAAAAAATATCTCCTCTCTTCAATTCCCGATCATACGTTAGACCTCTTGATGTTGTTTTCTTACTTTTTAATAACTCATTGGACTTCGTCTAAATAAATCTGGTCGTCTTCCTTTCCCTGATCCTTTTTTAGGCTTTTTAAATCTTTTTTTACCAGAATATGATACAGGTACTAACTTAGCTGCTGTTATGCATTGGTTGTTATGCGTGCAAGAAAGTTCCATTTGAACAACTTCAGAGAAGATCTTGCTCAACTGTTCACTAGAAAAAAGATCTCTAGGAGGAACAAGAGAAGGTATACCCTCTATTAACTTTTGAGAAGACAAGAAAGAAGCACCCTGAGCTACAGAGATTGAAGCAAACGTAGCGAAAGCCGTAATAAAATATTTTATGTTCATAAATTTAACCTCGTAGAAATATCCATAATGGATTTTATCTAGTGTCTTCATTGCAAATTTCTAGAGAAAAATAGCATGTTTATAGATAAAAAGTGAGAATCCTCAAAAAACAAAGCTTTGAAGCATTTTAATTTTAAAATAAAAGAAAATTGCCCTGCTCTACTAACATAGAAATTACTTATTGAGTAATAAATAAAGGCACGAAGTATCGTCTGAAAATAATAAACTATACGAACTTCATATAATATACTGATTTATAATGATAATTTATCGTTATTCATATTGACTGAGAATTCTAGATACCATAAGATTCTCTCATTCCAAATCTTTTTCATGTTGAATCAATCAAAACCATTTGTTTGCACGTTACAAGTTGGGAGAGCTGTGTGGATAAAAAACACTAAAAAAAAAGACTAAAAATGCCTCTTATGAACCGTCTCAAGTGCTAAAGACTTACACAACATTGGGAATTGGCACAGTTGTGTGGATGGTAGCGGCTTGTTACTCCATAAGCATAAAGATGGTAGTGTTCAATAGATTTTATATTGGTATTGGAAGCTTTATTGTTATATCTTTTATGAGCGCCACCGTAAAATGAACTTGGGTGTCGGTTTCTTTACAAAAAGCACATGAATTAGCAACACAAATATATTCCGTTTAGAGCGTTCTGTTTTACACGAAGAACGTAAATCCATTAAAAACATGAGAAACAAAAGTATGGGGCAATGCGTAATCTCTATTATTTAACAGACATTGCTTTAAATACTTTTGAAAGTCGTAAAGCAGAATTAAAAATGATGGTAAAGATGAGATTGGTTTTTTACATTTACACATTCATATTCTCCTCCAATTAGGCTGTATACCGGTTTCAGAGATTTAAGTCTTCCAACCTACCGTATGTTTCCAGCCTCTCCTCAAAATTGCTTTGTTTCAAATAAAAGCTGTTACAAAAATAAAAAATATGAATTCGCAAAAGTACCTTTATTGCCTAAACTTCAAATGAAATAGCACTTAAGAATTTATTATAATTCTTATCAGAAAAGATGAGAGGATAAAATGCCCATAATGTACAAGCATTTTGTCCTCTCACATCAATAATTAACTCTATTTAAAAGCCAATTTTAAAGTTAGCTATGCGCAAAAATATCAACTTCCGCCCATCCTAAAAGATCAAGCCTAGCTCTCATAGGCAAAAATTGAAAGCATGCCTTGGCAACATTTTCTCGCTCTTCACGTCTTAAACGTTCTTCAAATATAACCTTTAAACGATGTAAATATAACACATCCGACGCAGCATATTCAATTTGTGCCTGTGATAACGTTTCTGCCGCCCAATCCGAAGATTGTTGCTGTTTAGAAATATTCACATTCAGCAATTCATTACAAATTTCTTTCAAGCCATGACGATCCGTATAAGTGCGCGTGAGTTTCGAAGCAATCTTTGTACAAAAAATAGCCTCTGGCATAACACCAAATGTATGCGCTAAAATAGCAAGATCAAAACGCCCAAAATGAAATATTTTGGTTATTGCGTTATCCTCAAGCAATTTTATCAAATTTGGTGCACTCTTTTGTTCTTTAGCAATCTGAATAACGTCAGCAGTACCATCTCCAGAAGAAAGCTGAACAACGCATAAACGATCACGATAGGGTTGTAATCCTAAAGTCTCGGTATCAATCGCAATGGCATCAGTTTTATAATTGTCTAAGTTTGGTAAATCACCTTGATGAACGCGAATCTCAGCCATTTACCCTCCTACTTGCTAAAGCAGCAAGAATACGCGCCCAAGACCGCTGCCCCTTATGAAACGATTTTAAATTATACTTTTCATTAGGAGAATGAATACGGTCATCAGCCAATCCAAAACCAACCAAAAGAGTTTCCATACCAAGAATTGACCGAAAATCTGCTACAATTGGGATCGAGCCCCCCATGGCTGTCAAGACAGCGGGCACTTCCCACTCTTGTGATAAGGCATCCTTCGCCTCCTTGATAAAAGATGAATCATCAGAAATCTGAAGTGCCGGAGAAGAACCGTGATTCTTAAATTCAACCTTACAATCAGCAGGAATTGAGCTACGTACATAATCACGCAACGCTTGGCGTATTTTCTCTGGATCTTGCTTATGCACCAAACGACACGATACTTTTGCACTCGCTTGAGAAGCAATAACTGTTTTCATCCCCTCCCCTTCATAGCCGCCACTAATACCATTAATTTCCATGGTAGGACGTGCCCATACAAGCTCTAAAATGCTCCGCCCTTTTTCACCAGCTGGAACGGAAAGTCCTATAGGACCAAGAAAATTTTCAGCAGTACAATTAAGTGCATTCCATGATTGTAAAATCTGTGGAGGTGTTTCTTCTACGCCATCATAAAAACCAGGAAGTGTTGCCCTATTATTTTCATCGTGAAGTCCTGCTAAGATTTTCGTTAAAATACGAATGGGATTAGCTGCTACTCCTCCAAAATAACCAGAATGTAAATCACGATTCGCTGCTGTGATAATAATCTCTTCTGCCATAATTCCCCGAAGAGAAAGAGCAATAGATGGTGTATCCGCATCCCACATTGACGTGTCACAAACCAATGCATAATCTGCCTTAAGTTCATCTGTATTTGCTTTTAAAAAAGGAATAAGGGAAGGAGAAGCACATTCTTCTTCTCCCTCAAATAAAACAGTAACTTTAATAGGAAGCTGCCCTGTTTCTTTCTTAAATGCACGACATGCTTCAATAAAAGTCATCAACTGACCTTTGTCATCTGAAGCTCCACGAGCACAAATAACTTTCTCTCCATCTCTCTCTTTTAAAGAAGGTGTAAATGGATCATCCTCCCATAAACTCAATGGATCAACAGGTTGAACATCATAATGTCCGTAAAACAACACATGCAAACAATCATCTGAAGGTCCAGGATGATGCCCAACAACCATTGGATGCCCCGGCGTATCACGGCGTGAAGCCTCAAAACCAATGCTTTTTAAATCCTCTACTAACCAATCAGCTGCTTTACGACATGCATCCTTGTAAGCCGAGTCTGTAGAAATCGATTGAAAACGTAAAAGAGAAAAAAGGCGTTCAAGGCTCTTCTCTATATTTCCATCAAGATGTGTTAGTACTTTATTCAGCATAAAAAAAACCTTTCAAGCCTTGTGTAATTATATTATAGATGCGATGACTTTAAGCCTCTTGTAAGATTTTGCAAGACACCTTATTCATTTTTGACATTGTGAGCAGTAAAAACTTGAACGTCCAGCCTGTAAAATGCGCATAATAGGCGCTCCACATTCCAAACATTGCTTGCCTTCTCGTCCATAAACTGAAAAAGCATGCTGAAAATAACCAAGCGAACCATCTATATGCATATAATCACGTAAAGAAGAGCCACCAGACAAAATGGCTTCAGAAATCACATTGCGTATATTTTGTGCTAAAGAATCTGCAAATTCACGTGCACGTGCCGTTTTTGATGCCAATGTAAATGCACCACGTTGTGGAGACAAACGACTCCGCCAAAGTGCTTCACAAACATAAATATTCCCAAGACCTGCAACAATAGACTGATCAAGTAAAACACCCTTGAGAGACATTTTTTTATTAACAAAAGCCTTTTGTAAATAACGACCAGAAAACGAATTACTCATAGGTTCAAGACCTAGCTTATTTAAAAGTGGATGTTCATAAAGCTTATCCGTATCGACTAAAAGCATAAACCCAAAGCGACGCACATCATTATAAATAAGACGATAAACGTCACCATTCTTTGTCTGAATATCCATGACAAAATGATCATGTTTAACTAATTTACTTGACGCTGAACAAGCTTTTCTTAAAAAATCATTCTCTATACGCCATGAACCAGACATTCCTAAATGGCTTAAAATCGTTTCATCCTGAGAAAGATGAAATAATAAATATTTCGCACGCCGACCAAGTTCTATAATTGTTCTGCCAATAAGGCGCTCAGAAAAAGCCTCAGGAAAAGGAAAGCGCAAATCTCTACGATTAAGTTTGACAGATACTATCTTTGCATCAGTTACAACGGACTCAAGTCCACGACGAACTGTCTCTACTTCAGGAAGCTCAGGCATTACTCTTCTTTAATAATTATACACTTTCCAATCGTATCACTGATAAATTGACTTCTTCCCCCCTCAAAAAACGAAGACTTCCTCTACATCTACTAAACAAATTCTTGATGAGTCGATTTTACTTGGATTCCTACTCATGTGAATCATTTAACTAAAGGCTTTATGGACAAACCCTGCCTTGAATATATACCACACACTCTAAAATACTTAACGTATCAATAAAGCTTACATCCCACCCCACCTCAAATGACCGTGTTTTATGGTAACAAAATTAAGCCCATTCACCCTTACGAAATACAGGAACTCTTACACCATCTTGGGTAATGCCATCTATGTCAATTTCACCAGAACCAATCATCCAGTCAATATGAATGACACTTTTATTCCCACCACGTGCTGCAATCTCTTCTGACGTCAATGATGCCCCATCTAAAAAGCATTTGGAATAACACTGCCCTAAAGCAATATGACATGCAGCATTTTCATCAAATAAGGTATTATAAAAAAGGAGGCCACTCTTAGAAATTGGTGAAGAATGGGGCACAAGGGCAACTTCGCCCAACCGGCTTGCACCCTCATCACTTTGCAAAACCTGCTGTAAAACTTCTTGGCCTGTTGATGCACGAGCCTCAACAATACGCCCTGCTTCAAAACGTACTTCAATATTATCAACCAGAGTTCCTTGATAGGAAAGGGGCTTTGTTGAGCGAACGAAACCTTCAACCTTATGAGCATGAGGAGTCGTGAAAACTTCTTCTGTCGGAATATTCGGATTGCAAATAACACCATTTTGAGCAACGGATGCACCACCATGCCATTCATGATCATCTGCCAAACCAACAGTTAAATCAGTCCCTGGCCCTGTAAAGTGTAAGGCAGAAAAACGCTGCTCATTAAGCCAAGATGACCGTTTCTTCAAATGTGCATTATGGACAGTCCACGCCTGCACCGGATCTTCTCCTGTAACACGTGAAGCAGAAAAAATTGCATCGGCTAATTTTTTTATCGCCTCATTAAGTGGTAAAGAAGGAAACATTGCCTCAGCCCATCCTGCTGTTGGATAAGCAACAATCGACCAATTCATAGCAAAATTTGATATTTGCTTGAGTGCCGGCTGGTAAGCTATTGAAGTGGCTTTATTTAAACGTGAAACCTTATCAAAATCCTGATTGGAAAGGAGCAAAGGATTATCACCAACAATCGCTAAACGCGCTGCCCCATTTTCAAAAGCCTTTGCCATTCCCTCATAAAGCCAAGAAGGGGCACAATCAAAACTAGCTGTATGGGCATTTTCAAACCGTGTAAGCGATAACATATCATCACTAAAAATTGGTGTAATGACACCAGCACCAACCTTATAAGCATGATATGCAATACGCCGAACCAAAGGTAACGCTGAAACTGGAGCAGTTAAAACAAGATCCTGCCCCTCTTGTAAATTCAACCCCACTTTCACTGTAATTTCTGCAAGACGATTAAGCATTTCAGGCAAAATTGTCTCATGAATATCAAAGTACATTACCAATACCCTTCTTTAAATAGAATGCGTTCTTTATGTCGTCATATTATAAATTGTTTTTCAGATCCTTTGAGTTCGCTTTCTCTACGTATATTTATGCGTATCATTATCGCTAAAATTCACTTAATTCATAAACCGCAATGGGTATATCATCCTTCTTTGGTCATGAAAAACTTACTAGTTCCTGTGTCGTTTTTCTAACATTGCAACAATTGCATTTAACTGATCAGATGAAGGTAAAACCATAATCGTTTTATTTTCCTCTTTCCTAGCTAGATGTTGAGGTGCATAGGCAGGGATAGGAACTTTATCAAGCTGTACCATAGCAAAAGGCGCAGGATGTGCCATCTTGGACTGTGCTACTTCTGTCGAAGGAGATGTACTTTTCTCTGCCTTTACGCCCCTACTCTCTAAGCCTTCATCTATAAAGCTTGGCGCATGACCAGAACGTTCTTGAGCAAAAGCATAAGCAACATCATAAGGGCGATTATTTGTAGGAACTTGAAGCTCTCCATCACGTGATCGTTTTTCATAAAAAGCATTTCCCCCTGCAACCTGAACATAATGCATGTTTTTATACGGAAAAGACAAACCAGCGGTATGAAAAAACTTAGCGTGTTTAACTTTCTTATCTCGTTCACCCCGTAAAACGGCATCAGCCGCCTCTCTTACACGAGCAACAGATGCTTTCTCCGTCATAGGACGCGTTAAAACACCAGGAGCAAATTGCCTATATTGACCAACAACACCACAAATCGTCTTAGGATAGGCAGTTGAATTAACACGATTCATAACAACCGTTCCAACGGCAATCATTCCTTCACGGCTTGTGCGATTTGATTCAAAATACATCGCTCGCATAAGACATTGACGCTCTGTCAATGGATATGTAACCGCTTTTGTCTTATTATTATTTATTTTTCCAGCATCTAAATGACTTGAAGCACATCCCACAACAACTAATGGCGCTACACAACAGGTAACAAAAACATTCCAACGATTTTTTTTCATCTTATGCAACACATTCCTATAATCTCTGAGATATTCAAGTCTTGAAATGAGCTTTAAATGTATCTCTCAATAAAGTACATAGCAAATTGTTACCACTCAGTAAAATTTTAATACAAGAGGTAATCAAAAAGTATCTATGCAAAATAAAAAATAAAAAACTCTTAATTTACAGATCGATATTGTTATTCTTCATGGTTCAATATAGGCTATAATAACCCACACGTTTCAATTACAATAAAGTAACACTATCCACTTCTTCTATATACGAAAAAATAATACAGATATCCCCTTTAATATAAAATTTTAACAAAATGATCTGAAAGGAAATTCCCCTAGAAAACTCCCCTCCTGCCACAATACGAGTGATGATATCATCTAATATACAAATATGTCAAACCAAGAGTTAACAATCTGCCATGCTTCTCTGAAAAAACTCTTTGTTGCTTCTTTGTGCTTTTCCATAAGATGGTTATCTTATTCTTCCTATAGCTGCACTTTAAGAAAATACTCATATATCTACAAACTTATTTTATACATATAAGAAAAATTTTAATCTATTTTCTTCTCACCTACCCCAACTTTATAAGTAAGGTCATCGCGAGGACGATCAGAGGACATATGGTAACCCGTTATGATATAATGCAGCATTTCAGCAATATTAGTAACATGATCACCAATTCGTTCAATATTCTTTAAACAAAACAGTAAGTGCGTACAAACCGTAATATTGCGCATATCTTCCATCATATACGTCAAAAGTTCACGAAAAAGAGAAGTATACAAAGCATCAATCTTCTCATCACGCTCACGCACCGCGTCAACACGCTCTAATAGGCGACTCGTATAAGCATTTAAGACTTCTTTTAATTGATTGAGTGCTAAAGCTGTAATTGTTTCAAGCCCATGATAAATAGAAGCAGATTGACGTATTTCTGAAAGTGCAACAGTCCTTTTAGCAATGTTTTTTGCCATATCCCCAATCCGTTCAAGATCAGAAGAAATACGAATGGCTCCAATAATTTCACGCAAATCGACAGCCATCGGTTGGCGTTTGCAAATAATAGCAACCGCTTTTTCATCAATATCACGTTCTGCTTCATCTAAAAACACATCATCGGCAATCACTGTCGTTGCAAGTTGAAGATCACTACTCACAACCGATGCGACAGAACGTTCAATCATCCTTTCTGCATGGCTTCCCATTTCTGTAATCCTTACTCTTAAATATTTTAGTTCTGCATCATAAGAACGGACAGTATGTTTCATAGACATATCTTATACTCCTCAATTCACCTATCCAAAACGCCCCGTAATATAATCTTGCGTCCGTTGCTCTTTTGGTGAGGTAAAGATCATTTCAGTCGCACCAACTTCTACCAAATGCCCTAAATGAAACATAGCCGTATGTTGAGAAACACGCGCGGCCTGTTGCATGGAATGCGTTACGATAACAATTGTATAATTTTGCCGTAACGCATCGATAAGCTCTTCAATCCGTGCTGTCGCAATAGGATCAAGAGCTGAACATGGCTCATCCATCAAAATAACTTCAGGACTAACCGCAATAGCACGTGCAATACACAAACGCTGTTGTTGTCCCCCTGATAAACTTGTTCCAAGATCATGAAGGCGGTCTTTTACTTCTTCAAACAAACCTGCCTGCCTCAAACTCTTTTCAACTACATCATGCAATTCAGAGCGTGTTTTAACTAAACCATGAATGCGTGGACCATACGCAACATTCTCAAATATAGATTTTGGAAAAGGGCTGGGCTTTTGAAAAACCATTCCAACACGAGCGCGCAATTCTACAACATCAATCCGTGTGTCATAAATATTCTCCCCATCTAAGGTAATAAGACCAGTTGTTTTAGCGCCTTCAATCGTATCATTCATACGGTTAAAACAACGCAAAAAAGTTGACTTTCCGCATCCTGATGGACCAATCAAAGCAGTTACTTGATGTTCAGGAATATCAAGTGTAATACCGTGGAGTGCTTCTTTATCTCCGTAAGAAACCTTCACATCCTGACCGCGCATTTTAATCTTCATTACAAAAATTCACCTTACAAAAATCTTATCAAAGCTGTTGTTTTATTAAAATTACTGGCGGCGTTCAAATCGTCGACGTAAAAAAACCGCAGAAATATTCATGATCGCAAGAAAAATCATCAATACAATAATAGCACCTGATGTCTTTTCAACAAAAGCACGCTCTGCTTCACCCGCCCACATAAAAATTTGAACAGGCAAAGCCGTTGCTGGATCCATGGGGGTCGTAGGAATATTAACAACAAAAGCAACCATTCCAATCAAAAGCAAAGGAGCTGTTTCACCCAAAGCCTGAGCGACTCCAATAATTGTGCCTGTCAAAATGCCAGGCGCAGCTAAAGGAACAACATGATGAAAAATCATTTGTGTTTTTGATGCTCCCAACCCCAAAGCTGCAGAACGAATAGAGAGAGGAACAGCACGCAAAGCAGAACGTGTTGCAATAATAATCGTGGGGAGAGTCATGAGCGCTAAAACAAGACCTCCAACAAAAGAAGCGGAACGTGGTAATCCCAAAAAATTAATAAAAACCGCGAGTCCTAAAAGACCAAAGACAATCGAAGGAACAGCTGCAAGATTATTGATATTAACTTCGATAAAATCTGTAAATTTATTTTTACGTGCATATTCTTCCAAATAAAGAGCCGTTGCTATGCCTATCGGAAGTGAAACCAATAAAACAATGCCTATCATATAAAGAGAACCAATAATCGCAACCCCTAACCCAGCAGTCTCAGGACGACTTGAAGCGCCAAGTGTAAAAAAACCAACATTAAATGTTTTATAAAGCGTACCATCATGCGCTAAACGCTTTATCCATTCTATTTGCCGATTAGAAACTTTACGGTTTTTTTCTGCTACATGCAGATCAATCTGCCCCTTATAAGCAGAATCGATATCCGCAGCTGCCAAAACTTTGATTTTTTGCATTGTGCCAATCAGTCTTGGATTCTTTGTCACCATTTCACGGAGTTGAACACGTACACCACTTGAAAACATACGGCTAACATCCCGCAGAGAGGCTCGATCATTTTGATCGATATCAAGTTTCTTGGCTAACGCATTGCGTACAAGAATTGGATAATTCGCCATTATGAGGACCTGTGGATTTGTTTTATGTTGACCACCTGGATCAATAATCTTTTCATCCAAATAAATCGATAATGTCATTTGACTCTGCAAAAAGGCTGTATAACCTTGACTAATGATAGACCATAAAAGCGCAAATAAAAAAAACAAACCAATAAAAATGGCAATCAAACCATAGGCACGAAAACGACGTTCAGCCCAATACCGACGTTTGAGGCTAATATTGCGACGAGGCAAAAGAATTTTTTCATTCATTCATATTGTTCCCGATATTTACGCACAATATAAAGAGCTAGAATATTCATCAAAAGTGTCATGACAAAGAGTGTCATTCCTAATGCAAAAGCCACCAAAGTTTGTGGAGAGTTAAACTCAAAATCACCAGTCAATTGATTAACAATCTTAACTGTCATCGTCGTCATTGCTTCGAAAGGATTGAGTGTTAAGTTTGCAGCAACACCCGCCGCCAAAACCACAATCATTGTTTCACCAATTGCACGCGATGCTGTCAACAAAATGGCTCCCATAATCCCTGGAAGCGCTGCCGGTATAACGACTTTCTTAATTGTTTCAGATTGTGTTGCTCCTAGACCATAAGAACCTTCACGTAAAATGCGTGGAACAGCTGTTATAACATCATCCGACAAAGAGGAAACAAAAGGAATCAACATAATTCCCATCACAACTCCAGCAGTCAAAACACTTTGCGCCATAATAAAACTAACCCCGTCTGAGAGAGAAGCAGAGAGATCTCGTAAAAATGGTCCTACAACCTTCAAAGCAAAAAAGCCATAAACAATCGTTGGAATGCCAGCAAGAACTTCTAACAATGGCTTCACAATTGCTCGCAATCGCGAAGAAGCATACTCGGCCATATAAAGAGCTGAAAATAATCCTATAGGTACAGCAAAAAGCATGGCAACAAATGCAATATAAAGCGTACCAGCAAGAAGTGGTATTAAACCAAATTGTCCTACTTCACCGCTTGAACCGCTCGCGGAAAAACGCGGATCCCAAACCGTTCCTAAAAAGAAATTTGAAAAAGATACAGACTGAAAAAAGCTTATTGTCTGAAAAAACATAGAAAGTGCAATGGCTATTGTCGTCAAGACTGCAACAATAGATGCACAAATCAATCCAATAATAATAAAAGATTCAACCTTATTACGGGCACGTTGATGAGGCGCAATTTGCATCATTCCACAGATAAAACCAAAGGACGCAATAGCAAAAAGAAAAACATAACCTATAAACTTAAGCTTTTCAGAAGAGAATACCCACGACTGTGCTATTTTGAACACATCATCCGATGCTTCATCGGATAAAATCAATCCCTTCGCGAGTAATTGTGCCTGCACTTCCTTATAGGAAGCGCTAGAAAGATTCCCCTCAAAGCGATGAATCTTTTTGACGAGACTTCGAAGTGTCTCCCAAAGTAGATCGTGATTTACAGGCTCTGTTACATGCGCACTATACGCCTCAAGCTCTCGAGAGGCATTATATTCTAAATAAATTGTACTCCCAGCATCCCAAACAATTAAAAAAATAAAAGCTGGAATAACAGTAATCAAAAATGTCCACCAGCCATAATAATAAGCACGAGAATGCATTTTATGTTGTCTGTATTCAAGAATGCGTGCTCGCATATAAGAAATACAAAAACCACAAAATCCAAAAGTCAATAATAACAAAATAATAAAGGAAATGCGCATTTTATCTTTCAGTTTTTATAAAAAAATAGCATCCAAATTCCCTATCCCAGAAATCCAACAAATTTTCCCTGCAAATTATTTCAATGTCATTACTCGACCAGCAGAAAAATCAGAACGCTGTGCTTGACGCTCCTTTTCAGGAGAAACAATCAAACCATATTCAGCCAAAGGACCCTCTGGACCAATCATTTGATCAGAAAGAAAAAAGTCAACATACTCTCGCAAACCTGAAATAATACCTAAATGTGCTTTCTTAATATAGAAAAAAAGCGGACGAGAAACCGGATATTGTCCACTAGAAATCGTCTCAACTGTTGGCGCAAAACCGTTAATATCGGCAACCTTTAGTTTATCAGCATTATTTTGATAAAAAGACAAACCAAAAATACCAACCCCTGTTTTATTAGAAGTTAGACGCGCAAATGTTTCAGAATAATCACCATCAATATCAACCGCTTTTCCATCCTTACGTACCGCAATACAAGCAGTGTGTATCTCCTTATCATCCATTCCTAAAGACTTCATCACCTCAACTGCCCCACTCTCTTTACACCCCTTAGTAAGTAATTTTTCCTCAAAAACTTCACGTGTCCCATGCTTCTCCCCAGGAATATACGCTGCTATCGTCCAATCAGGAAGAGCACTATTGACTGCACTCCATTTCAAAACATTATTCGGTTGCAACTTTCCGTCTATAATAATTCGAGCAGCAAGGGCTTTATAAACATCTACTGACTGTAATTTCCAATCAGGTCCCTTGATATCAGTTGCAAAAACAATGCCATCATACCCAATACGTATTTCCTCAACATCTTTTACACCAGCATCAAAACAAGACTGTAATTCACTCGGTTTCATTGCTCGCGAAGCATTAACAATATCAACAGTGTTCTCCCCAATACCACGGCAGAATTCCTTAATACCAGCTCCTGTTCCTCCCGATTCGATAACAGGAACCTTAAAATGGGGATAAATTTCTCCAAATGTTTCAGCAACAATCTTTTGATAAGGTAAAACTGTAGATGAACCAGTAATCTGTATTTGATCGCGCGCATTGCCTCCATTTGCTGACAGCAGTAGCGCAAAAATCAATCCCACTCCAATTGATAATACTTTGTTCATCTATAAACTCCCTAAAAATTGAAAACAAAGCCTCTTAATTTATATTATACGGTCATTCTAGTTCACATTTGCAACATAACAAATATAAAAAACAACATGGATCATTTTTTTAAAACCATGTTTTTGTCCTCTGTCAAATAAATTCATTTGAACGCTTGAACTCAATAACATCCCAAAACAAATGAGCAACATCCGTACCGCAGAAGCGTTTAATTTCACGAATTCCCGTAGGAGACGTCACATTAATTTCTGTTATATAATCTCCGATCACATCAATCCCCACAAAAAGAAGACCGCGTTCCTTTAAGGCTGGACCAATGCGTTCACAAATTTCATAATCACGTTTTGTTAACTCCACATTTTCCGCGCGACCTCCAGCATGCATATTAGAGCGCACATCTGTTTCTGTCGGAATTCGATTAATAGCTCCAACAGGTGTACCATCAAGCAAAATAATCCTTTTATCTCCTTTTCGTACTGCCTCTAAATAGCGCTGAACAATAAAAGGTTCGTGATAAATTTCTGCAAACATTTCTAACAATGATGCTAAATTGCGATCATCTTGTCTTAAATAAAAAATACCAGCGCCCCCATTCCCATAAAGTGGTTTAACAATAATATCGCCAAATGTCTCTCTAAAAGCTGTTATTTCTTCAATATCTTTGGTAATTAATGTTTCTGGCATCAGATCAGAAAATTCAGTAACAAAAATTTTTTCTGGACTGTTGCGTACCCATGCAGGATCATTCACAACGAGTGTTTTAGGATGAATACGCTCTAACAAATGAGTTGTTGTGATATAATTGAGATTAAAAGGTGGATCTTGGCGTAAAAGAACCACATCCATATCTGTTAATTCCGTACGAACAGGCTTTTCTAATCGATAGTGGCTTCCCTCTTTATCATGTACAATCAATGGCTCTAGTCGTGCAATCACACAACCATCGTATAGAGATAAACGATCTGGTGTATAATGGAAGAGAGAGTGTCCACGTTCTTGGGCTGCTAAAGCGAGTGCAAATGTCGTATCTCCTTGAATCCGAACTGTTGAAATATGATCCATCTGAATGGCAATTTTCATAAATAAATCCTCTCTATCCTAAAAGCAGACTGGTCTATGCATCATAAACTTAGTAAACAATAAAAGAACTATGACAAGAGAAAATTTATGACACAAGAAACAGATATAAAATTAAACAACAAAGAAATCGAACGCTATGCACGCCACATCATTTTGCCTGAGATTGGTGGTGCAGGGCAACAAAAGCTAAAAACAGCACGTGTTCTTGTTGTAGGCGCGGGTGGTCTTGGTGCTCCTGTCTTAACCTATTTGGCTGCCGCAGGTGTTGGAACCCTTGGAATTGTCGATAACGACATCGTTTCACTTTCCAATTTACAACGCCAAGTTATTCATAAAACAAATGCAATCAACAAAAGCAAAACAGACAGTGCTGAAACCACTATAAAAGCAATAAATCCCCATGTTGTAGTTGAAAAACACACCCTACGCTTAGATAAAAGTAATGTGGATAAACTGCTCAATGCTTACCACATCATTGTTGATGGAAGTGATAATTTTACCACACGCTATCTTCTCGCTGATCACGCTGCCCAATGCAAAAAACCTCTAATAAGCGGTGCTGTAGAACGTTTTAATGGCTCATTAACGGTCCTTATGCCGTATAAAGACAATAATCCTCACTATCGCGATTTATTTCCCACCACTCCAGCTCACGGGACTATCCCAACATGCGCTGAAACTGGAATCATCGGTGTTTTACCTGGCGTTATTGGGACCCTACAAGCAATGGAAGTTATTAAAATGATCACAAACATCGGAGAGCCATTAGTAGGAAAGATTCTTCTCTATAATGGATTATTAGCGCAATTTAATATTATTACTTATAAACGCTCAAATTATAAAGAAAATACCATAGTTATTAAGAAGCTTGGAGAATCATGATTATGTCCTCTCTTCCACTAATTTTTAGCACTCTCGCAATATGTATTGAAATACTAATTAATTTTATCGCAAGTCATCTAAACATTGTAACCAATGAAACCTATTAAATTTATCACAAATATGGCAAACCTTTTGTGAAAAAATAATTCTCTATAATGGATTATCAGCATAATTTCATGTCATCGTCTATAAATGGACAGAGACTCGTGGGAACGCAGCTGCTATCAGTATTCTTGTGTAAAAAATTTTCGACGTAGATAAAAATACAATCAGCAGAACTCTATTCAACTATTTTACTATTCACACATAAAAATTGTTTCACATGAAAGTGCTTACTTCAAACCATAACCTATAAATAAATAATTTAAGTCATATTTTAGTGATCGATACTATAAAAGGTCAATGATCTGTCCGTACATCTCTAACCTCAAGAGAAAACGTCTATTCATCGAGCATCATAAAATGCAGCTTAGGATTATTGCACGTATAAGAACAATCAATTGTCTCTGTTCATAAGAAAAATACATGGGACTTGATGTAAAAGTACATAGGGATTGATGTGTATAGAAGGATTGAGATAAACCTCATGGAGAGCTTTAATTACATAATTATTGCATTCAGAAGCAGAAAGCTGCGGCTCATGAATTGATAATCCTTCAGCAATAATTTCACAGACAAGTATATGTAGAAAAAGTGAAGCACACAAATCTTGAAAACCAATCCACAGACGACAGCGTAAAGAGTGCATTTTTATAAAAGATCTCTTTAAAATAAGCGAGTAAATATGCAATGTTAAATGTGTTCTGTTTTGCGTGAGGGGCGTTCCCCCCTAACAAAACATCAATAAGAGCTCTTTTTATAAAACTGTGAAACTAAAATTACAAAAAAATCAGACTTCTTTCTAAAATTAACATCTATGGTATAAGTTAATTTGGCTCGTTCGCTTTATTATTATCCATTGGTAAAGGAACAGGATGATCGGATAAACTGCGTAAATAAAGCAAAAGATCGGCACGATCTTGGTCATTTTTAATTCCACGAAAAGACATAATGGTCCCAGGAAAAGCTTCACGCGGAGAACGCAGATAACGATCTAACGTTACAAAATCCCATTTTTGATCAGAGTGCGCACGCAATGCCCGTGAATAAGCAAAACCTGCTGCTGATGCCAAAGGGCGGTCAACAATCTCCCAGAGAACTGGACCAACACGCCCTGCTTCATTGCGTCCAGAAGTATGGCATATGGCACATTGGCGAAAAATTTTACGGCCATTTTCAAAATTGCCTTGTTGAAGTCGGCTATTTAGTGATAGGGAAACATCAGGTGCTTTTTGTTTTTCTTTAAATATATCGTTCTTGGTAACTGTATGATAATATTGAACTGATGTAGGATGATCATAAACTATATTGCTGAGTGTGGAAATTCCCACAACAATGACCAACACACATAAACAAGCAAAAACAAAATAGATAACTTTCCAGCGATTCATAAAAACTCAAATGTTCACGATTTTATTACCATTTTTAGTTTAAGCTTTTTCTTTATAACACACAACATCTTCTTTATAACACACAACATCATAAATGCATCACAGATGACATTGGGAATCTTACAATGGCTCTTGAACCAATTATTCTTATTCCTGCCCGTATGGGCTCAACCCGTCTACCTCAAAAAGCTCTCGCTGAAATCGCTGGAAAGCCGATGATTGTTCATGTCGCAGAACAAGCAAAAAAAGCCGCATTAGGTCGAACCATCGTTGCAACAGATCATAATGATATCGCTAAAGCTGTTGCAGATTATGGGCATGAATATATCATAACACGAGGTGATCATAAGTCTGGATCTGATCGTATTTATGAAGCTTTAGTACGCATTGATCCTGAACAACGCTACAACGCCATTTTAAATATACAAGGTGACCTACCAACAATCATGCCTCGTGAAATCATTCGTGCACTACGCCCTTTAGAAAATAGCTTTACTGATATTGCAACCTTGGGTGCTCAAATCATTGAAGAAAATGAAACAAGAGATCCCAATGTTGTCAAGATCATTGGGACACCGCTTTCTCAAAATCGCCTTCGTGCTCTTTATTTTACGCGCGCCACAGCACCCTATGGAGATGGTCCTCTTTATCACCATATTGGAATATACGCTTATAGGCGCGAAGCACTTGAAAAATTTGTATCATTCAAACCCTCACCACTTGAGAAACGTGAAAAACTTGAACAATTACGTGCATTAGAAAACAATATGCGTATTGATGTGGAAATAGTCGATACAATTCCCTTAGGTGTAGACACACAACATGATCTCGATAGAGTTTGTGAGATTTTAGCATGAAAATACTTAAAAAAACCAATAAAATTTCTTTCCAAGGAGAATACGGCGCTAATTCCCATATTGCTTGCTCCAATATGTTCCCCAATATGGATGCTGTTCCCTCTGCTACTTTCGAAGACGCTCTTAATTTAGTGGAAAGCGGGAAAGCTGATCTTGCTATGATCCCTATTGAAAATACTCTTGCAGGGCGCGTTGCAGACATTCATCATCTTTTACCGCAGTCATCTCTTTATATTATTGATGAATATTTTTTACCTATCCATTTTCAACTCATGGTTTTG
Organism: Bartonella sp. AA2SXKL; assembly: GCF_042197205.1. NCBI lineage: Bacteria > Pseudomonadati > Pseudomonadota > Alphaproteobacteria > Hyphomicrobiales > Bartonellaceae > Bartonella > Bartonella sp. AA2SXKL. The sequence continues at coordinate 97,042 of NZ_JBHIRN010000007.1, read as the reverse complement.
CCCGGCGTTACACATGACGAAATTAAAACCGTCCACAGCCATACGCATGCCCTTGCACAATGCCGAAAAATCATACGAAACAACGATTGGAAACCTGTTGTTTCTGCTGACACCGCTGGAGCTGCAAAATTTATTAAAAAAAATGCTAAACGTTCACAGGCTGCCTTAGCACCTTTAATCGCAGCAGAACTCTATGGACTTGATATTCTTGAAAGAGATGTTGAAGATAACCCTCATAATATTACCCGTTTTGTCATCCTTTCACGCTCCAAACGGCATGTCCCCAAACCTCAAAATGGCGAAAAAATCATCACCAGTCTTCTTTTTCGAGTGCGCAATGTCCCCGCAGCTCTCTATAAAGCTATGGGAGGATTTGCAACGAATGGTATCAATATGACAAAATTAGAAAGCTATCAAATTGGTGGAAATTTCAATGCAACACAATTCTTTGTTGATATTGAAGGACATCCTGAAGACCCGATGATGAAACTTGCCTTAGAAGAATTATCTTTCTTTTCTGCAGAACTGCGTATTATCGGTACTTATCCAGCACAAAACGATCGAACATCGTATATATAAAAGCAATTAAGCTGCTATCATTTTTTGTTGATATCAAAAAGCATCGTAAAAATTTCATAATGCAACGCATCTTGAAAGGTCCCGTTTTTTCTACTCAACACCCTTCATAAACACTGAAGAAGAAAAAACAGCTCGTAATAGAATATATAAATTATTTTCATAATATTTTCTCACAAATTATATAATGATAAACCGCAATTCAACTCGTATAAAAACCAGTGTAAAAAAACACAGTAACCAAAAATAAAAACGCTTGTACCATCTATTTCCCTTTATATATTTAAAGAGAGCCTCTTGAGAAAAGTCATTTCCTCTGACAATATTCCAATAAAGATAACGAACTTCTAAATTAGCTCTCAAAACAATTCAAATTATTATACATAATAGAGTATTCGAATCTTTTAGATTAATATCATTCTAAACATGGTTTAAAACTAGAAAATGCAACTTAGCCCTGATTTTAGCGTTAAGTTTGAACTTGTATCTTTATAAAAACTGATTTATGATTCACCTCACTTTAGAAAAAAGGAGAGGATAATGAAAAAAATCTTCACGCGAGGATTATTAGCCGCAAATATTCTCGCCTACTCTAGTGTTGCATTTGCTGGCTTTGGTGAAAAAAAATGGAATTTTGCGCGGGATGAAAGTGTTGTGATCACACCATCCTATACATTCCAGCAAGGAGTTGAATACTCTTGTAATACCTTTAAACCGAAGAAAGTATCCTTTACTTTATCATACTCTGCCCCTTCTGATTTAAACAAATTGAGAATTTTTGTTGATGATGAAAAGAAAATAACCCATGATAAAGAAAAGAAAATCTTTACCCTAAAAAATATAAAATCTCTTCATATAAGTTTTCCTTGGTCAGGACATTATATTTTTAAAAATATTACGAACAAAAAAGTTGTTGGAACAGATTGTGACACAGGAGGTTATGATTAACAATATTTCTATAACATCTAAATTTGAGTAGAGTTATTCTTTTTTTCAGGTGTTTTTTTCAAAATACAGCATAATGAGCTATTAAAACTAATCGCTGAAGAGGTATTTTATCCTAATATGACAAACCTTAAGCTGCTTATAAGGTTAGATATTAAAGAACTTTTGCGAAAACTAAAAGACTAAACTTAAATTGTTCTGTATTTTCTACTATCAGAGCTATTTTTTTAATAAGAATATAACTTTTATCTTCGCAACTGCTTTATTTTAAGTACTATAAAGCACATCGTACCCAAATCACTTAGATAAACAGAAAAGTAAAATTTGCTCTACAGATGCATTCCTCGCTGCATTTTAAATCATACTCATTCAGCTTTTGTAAAAAATCATCTCGCTCTTCCCTCCTTATTAAAGAATATAATTATCTGAAACTATAAAATGTCGTGTATATAAAATACCATTTTTACAGTTATAAAATCATAAATCTGTGCCAGCCACCATTATTATTTTATAGCTTTTAAATTGCATCGTCTCTTGTATGAGTACAGTCCTTAAAAGATATGTGAAATCTTTTCTCCAATAATGGGAACACATATATTGATTTATCTAGTGATGAGCCCAACGTCTTTAATGAAGAAAATCAGCACTCAAGAAAAAAGAGCGATAACATCTACTCAAGATTTACATTCATAGATGTTAAAAGAAAAAATATTACGTACTTGATATGCTCATTCACTATAGAAATGAGGTGGTTCTCTTATAAGATATTTAATATATTGACTTATCATTATAAGAGTTCGATTTTTTATACTGAATTACAACCACAAATAAAGTAAGATCCTCCCATCTTAAATCTCATATTGAATCAATTAAAATCATTTCCTTGAAAGTTACAAATGGGAGTGATGTGTGAGTAAAAACGATTAAAAAAGGAATAAAAATGCTTCTTATAAAGCCTCTCAAGTGCAAGGGATCGCAACATTGGGAGTTGTTAAATAGTATGAGGGCTAAAATTTATACTTTTATTAAGCATAAAAAGGATAGTGCACAATGGACTTATATCTCAAGGAGAGTATGTATACTATTTACGAGTAGAGTTTGAAATATAGTTAAGAGTATTGAGCAATCACTCTTTAAAAAACCTGTGAATGTACAACATTAAATGTATTCTGTTTGGGATGTTCTGTTTTGTATAGAGGAGCAACATCCTTAAAGCAATATTTTATAATTATTTAAATAGCACTCTTCCCCCTAACTTTCGCATGTTAGCCAATTACATGATCTATATACTTTATTTGCTTCTTTAACTGTTGTAAATTTTTAATGATCCAATTTCGTAGTTTTAGAACAGACGGAGCTATCCTAAAACTCTTACATGTTTCAGCAAATGAGAATAATTATATATTCAGACTATCTTAAGCGAAAAGATATTTTCATACCAAATAAATATGCAGAGCTACTGCTATAAAAACTAATAAATCCACAATCTCTTTGTTGTTTATATATCAATAAATTAAATGCAAAGGAAAATTCTTCGTCGTTCTTAGGATATTTTTCGTTTCTGATCTTGATTTTTCATTCCAAATCGACAATATGAGCTTGGGAGGTTGGTGGTGGACGAACTACTCGCCAACTGGGTCAGGTCTGGAAAGAAGCAGCCCCAACGAGTTCTGGTACGGGTCATCGTTCCAACCTCCTATTTTGCTGAAAAAATTATTTTTTATGCTGTCTTTTAGCGAGGTATTTTTAATCTTCAGAGCAGCATTTGTATGCAGTAAATAAAGGGGTTTTGTTATTTTTAAACAAATTGTCCCATAAATAATTTGATTAAGAAAAAATCCTTTTATATGAGACTACAGTATTGATCTATGCTTTTGTATTATCAAAATGTACGCATAAAGAACTTCGAAGTTGGAAATACTCATGGAAAATTTACCGGTAGAAACAGCCTATCGTGTTCTTGCTCGTAAATATCGACCCCAAAACTTCTCTGACCTCATTGGTCAGGAAGCTATGGTGCGTACTCTCACCAACGCCTTTGAAAAAGGTCGTATTGCACAAGCGTGGATGTTAACAGGGATTCGTGGCGTAGGTAAAACCACAACAGCACGTATTTTGGCACGTGCGCTTAATTATAAAACAAAAGATATTGACCAACCAACAACTGTATTGGACTCTCTTGGTGAACATTGCACACAAATTATCGAAGGACGCCATATTGATGTTATAGAAATGGATGCCGCTTCTCATACGGGCATTGATGATATTCGTGAAATTATTGAACAAATACGCTATCGTCCTGTTTCTGCACGCTATAAGGTTTATATTATAGATGAAGTCCATATGCTCTCAACACAAGCCTTTAATGGTTTATTGAAAACTCTTGAAGAACCACCGTCGCATGTAAAATTTATTTTTGCCACAACAGAAATTCGCAAAGTTCCTATTACAATTCTTTCGCGTTGCCAACGTTTTGATTTGCGACGTATTGAATCAAAAGCTTTGAGTGCACATTTGCGTCAAATTGCGAAATCTGAAAAGGTAGAAGTAGAAGATCAAGCACTCTCTATGATTGCCCGTGCTGCAGAAGGATCTGCACGTGATGCATTATCCATTTTTGATCAAGCAATCGCCCATAGCAATGGCAATGTTAATGCTATTGCGGTGCGTACAATGTTAGGATTAGCGGATCAAGCACGTATTATTGATCTTTTTGAATTTATCATGAAGGGCGATGTTGTCAATGCGTTACATGAATTACGCAGTCAATATGAAGCAGGTGCTGATCCTCTTACTATATTGACAGAACTAGCCGATTTTAATCATCTGGTCACACGTTTACGTTTTACACCAGAAATAGTGGAAGATTTCTCACTAACTGAAGAACAACGTTTAAAAAGTTTAGACTTTTCAAAAAAACTTTCCGTTCCTGTTTTATCCCGAAACTGGCAAATGTTACTCAAAGGTTTACAGGAAGTTAATCAAACTGCACGTCCACTTCAAGCCGCTGAAATGCTTTTAATTCGTCTTGCTCACACAGCTGACCTACCAACTCTTGATGAAGCTTTAAAAAAGCTTACGCAAGAAAAAACGCCTCTCACACTGGTTAAAAACTCTTCTCATCAAGAATCTACGAATGCAAATAATATAGCAAAAGAAACAATGGTCGGAGCCCATGCTTCCTCGAGCGTTTCAAATACATTAGCCGATCAATCAGATTTAAAAACATCTTTGAAAAACCAATTAGATCATTCCTTACAACCAGAAAATTTAGTTGAAAATCAAAACCATGACAAAATCAACGCCCAAGAAGTAACAGAAATTCCAGAAACTTCTCAATCTACTGATCTTTCTGAAAAGATTGCAAATTTATCGCATTCTGTCACGCAAACAACAGAAAAGATTACTGAACCTAAAACTCTCGTGATTAATTCTTTGCACGATATTGTTCAATTAGCCGAACAGCATAATGACGTTCCTTTCAAACTCCTTGTTAAAGAATTTGTTCATCCTGTTTCTTTTGAAGCTGGGCATATTACCTTAAGACTTTCTGAAAATACCCCACAATTTCTTGCTCATGATATAGAAAAAAAGATATCTCAATGGACAGAAAAACGCTGGACAATAACTTTTGTTAATGAAGGAGGTGGCCCAACCTTACAGGAGGAAAGTATAGCGATTCAAAAGACTCTTTTTTCTAATGCAGAAACAGATCCTGATATCGCGAAAATCCTCAATCATTTCCCAGAAGCAAAAATTGTCGATATTCGACTCAATAAAGAAGAAAATGATCTTGATTTACTCTCCAATACCTTTAAAAATGCTGATATTTTTAAAAATAAAAATGATATCAATGATGAATAAGGATACCTATTCCTATGCGTGAAATGATGAGCATGATGAAAAAAGCCAAAGAAATGCAAGAAAAAATGCAGAAGATTCAGGAGGAAATAGCTAATCTGCAAGCTGTGGGCACCGCAGGGGGTGGTCTCGTCAATATCACTTTAAATGGCAAAAATATTATAACAGCAATTCAAATTGATCCTTCATTACTCAAACCTGAGGAAGCTGAAATTCTTGAAGATCTCATTATGGCAGCTTATAATGAAGCAAGAACAAAAATCGAAGTCGCAATAGAAGAAAAAACCAAAAGTATGACGGCAGGGCTACCACTCCCATCAGGTTTCAAGCTTCCATTTTAATGAAACGGATTTTTTCCGTGGGACAAAAATATGCCTAAATACATTGCAGGACCTGAGATTGAACGTCTCATTCAGATTTTATCACGGTTACCAGGTCTTGGTCCACGTTCAGCACGTCGTGCTGCGCTTCATCTTATCAAAAAAAAAGAGACATTGCTGGAGCCTTTGGGAGCGGCTATACAAGCAGCTATAGAAAAAGTTGGCATTTGTTCTGTTTGTGGAAATGTCGATACCATTGATCCTTGTTCAATTTGTACAGATTTGCGCCGCGATGATACAACAATCATCGTTGTTGAGGATATTGCTGATCTGTGGGCTCTTGAACGCGCAAAAACTTTAGCCGCACGTTACCATGTGTTGGGTGGACGACTCTCCCCCTTAGATGGAATAGGTCCTGACGAACTCAACATTGCCACCTTAATACAGCGTGTTGTACAAAACCCTATTACGGAAATTATTCTTGCTGTCAATGCGACTGTCGAAGGTCAAACAACTGCTCACTATATCACCGATCAGCTTTCTAATTTTCCAGTTAAAATTACGCGACTTGCTCATGGTGTTCCTGTAGGAGGCGAGCTTGATTATCTTGATGATGGAACTTTAGCAGCAGCTGTACAAGCAAGAACAAATCTTTAAAAATTTCTTTCTCTTACCTGTTATCTCGCTTTATTTACTATCATTTCTTTTTATGGGGAAATATTAAAATGATCAAAAAACATCTCTCACTTTTAAACGACTTTGGTCCTGGTATTCTAACATGTTTACTCATATCAGCCTTAGCTTATGGCTTAGAAGTTGTAGAAAAACAGCTTTTTGGACAAGCATGGCTTGAAAGCCTTGTTTTGGCAATTCTTTTAGGATCGATTATCCGTAGTTGTTTTCCTTTGCCAACATATTTTCAAAAAGGTATCACCTTTTCTGCAAAAACACTTCTCGAAATTGCTATCGTTCTTCTAGGAGCAAGCATTAGCATTAACGCAGTCCTTTCAGCTGGTTGGAATTTGCTTGCTAGTATCATATTCGTGATATTCGTAACGATTATCCTGAGCTTTGCCATCGGCCGACTTTTCGGGCTTTCTACACATTTAGCAATGCTGGTCGCTTGTGGGAATGCTATTTGTGGCAATTCAGCTATTGTTGCCGTTGCACCTGTCATAAAAGCAAAACATGACGATGTAGCCGCGTCAATTGCCTTCACTGCTCTTTTAGGAATTCTTATTATTTTATTTTTACCCTTTTTACATCCATCTCTGAATTTGTCATTTAGCCAATATGGTGTGCTTGCTGGCATGGTTGTGTATGCTGTACCACAGGTTTTAGCAGCAACAGCACCTATCTCTTTTCTGAGTGTTCAAATTGCAACAATTGTCAAATTAGTACGGGTTCTCATGTTAGGCCCTGTTATTTTTACTCTATCAATCATTTATCGCCGATCAGCACAAACACGCTTGCGTTTACATACCCTCGTCCCATGGTTTATCATTGGCTTTATTATCATGATGCTTGTTCGCTCAAGTGGTCTTATCCCTGAAAAGGCTATCAATCCCATCAAATTTATTGCCCAGTTGTTTACTGTTATCTCAATGGCTGCACTAGGATTAGGTGTTGATATCCGATCACTAAAAAAAGCAGGATGGCGCGTCATTTTGGCTTCAACCTGCTCCATAATTATTCTCGGTATTTGTAGCCTTATCATGATACAATTGAATGATTTAAATCATATAACATTTTAAATGTGCATTGATTATTATTTTTTCAACGTAGTATACAATCAACCCAAAGTCCTCATTATTATTAAAATCAGTTCTTTCATAAACTAGAAAAAGTTCTAAAATACTGCTCATTATTCTATACAAAAAAATTGAAAGAGCTGATATTTAAGTGAAAACTGTCAAATGTGCTTTTCAGTCCATAATGATTTGCAACAGGGTAGTATCAAAATACGTAACTCATGCAAAACAATGCCATTTCTTTCATCTGCTCTCATTACGCTGAGTTTTTTATATAAAGACGGATAGAATATGTTCTTATTTGGAAAAAATGTGGGGTCATAACTTTTCCTCTTTTAAATTACTTTTACTTACTATGTAATACAAGTGGCATCAAAGTACTATTTGATAGCTTACAAGTTGTGACAACCCTTCCATTTAAACGATTCGTGAAGGAGTTTTTATTCTTTTCTTCAACAGTTTTGATTCATACGCTAACTCCGCTTGTAATATACAAGCTAATAACTTTAATCGTTTCACCATAAGTAGATTTAAAATAAGAGAGTCTTACAATACTCAAGATACTCATTCAAAAAGTGATAAAAATAAGGATTAAATCAACATCTCGTTCTATCCCATAAAAAGATATTGTTGCTTATTGGCACTAGTAACTTTCTTACAAATGAAATATACGATAATGAAAAGATTAAAAATACAGCAGGACTTTTATTTATCATTTTATTCAACTAAAATATTTTTATGCTTATCCTTGCTATAGATACTGCTTCAATTTATTGTGCTGTTGCGCTTATTCGTCATAAATCTGTTATTGCGCGTATCAATGAGCGCATGAACAAAGGACATGCTGAAAAACTTATTGGGCAGATTACACAAATAATGAAACAAGCCAATATGACGCTTGATCAAGTTGAGCATATTGCTGTCAATATTGGACCTGGATCATTTACTGGTGTACGTGTCGGTGTTGCAACAGCGCGCGCTTTGGCATTAGCACTTGAAATACCTGCTGTTGGAGTGAGTGCTCTTGAAGCGTTAGCAGCACAAGTCATAAACAATAAAAGTACAGCATCGGCAATTACTGTTGTCATTGAAGCAGGGAGAGGGATGTTCTACCATCAAAATTTTCATAATGATCTCACACCTTTGGGAGCGCCGGGATTAAAAACAATTGAAAATATCCTCGAAGATTTGCCCAAAAAAACCCGACTGACTGGCCCAGCTGCTGATATCGTTGTGGAGCATATTAAAAACCATAAAATATACGAAAAAATTGTCCTAGAAAAAATCCCCTGCGAAGCGGCCGATATTGTAAACTATGCTTATCTTGCTGCAAACAAACAATCAAAAAATTCACCTCGCCCACTCTATCTACGCAGCGCTGATGCAAAACAACAAACCAATTTTGCTTTACCACAAAAAAAATAATGCCCAAATTTTCATTGACAAAAAAGAATTTTGGAATTGCTCCGCTACAAGTTAATGATAGTGCTTCTCTTCATCAAATTCATCAGCATTGTTTTACCCCTTCTTGGGAAAAACAAGCTTTTGATAATTTCTTAACAGATCACTCTATCTTCGGATACAAAGCTTTTCTCATTGATCACTCTGATCAAATTTTAGGCTTTTGCCTATGCCGTCTCATCCTTGATGAAGCAGAAATCATCACAATTGCTGTTCATCCTCATTATCGTCAAAAAGGAATTGGTACCTTTCTTATCGATCGTACAGTTCACTATCTTCACGACAAGGGCGCCATAAAATTATTCTTGGAAGTAGAAGCCACAAATCTTTCTGCTTTGAACCTTTATCAACGCTTTGAATTTCAAAAAATTTCTGAACGTCTTGCCTATTACGCGTCAAAAAATGGTCGTGGTGATGCAATTATCATGCAAAAAACTTTTAAGCAAATAGATTGAGATTTGTGTAAAAAACATTTAGACAAGCACTATGAATAAAGTAAATCCTAAAAATACGCCTCCTGTTGCTCCTAAAAAGGTTTTTATCAAAACCTATGGATGTCAAATGAACGTTTATGATAGCCAACGGATGACTGATAGCCTCAGTTCGCAAGGCTATGTGACAACACAAATTCCCAATGATGCCGATCTTATTCTTGTTAATACCTGTCATATTCGTGAAAAAGCAGCAGAAAAACTTTATTCTGATCTTGGTCGTTTGCGCGTTATGCGTCAAGAGCGCACACCTGATAAACCCCTGATGGTTGGTGTAACAGGTTGTGTTGCACAAGCTGAGGGAAGTGAAATCTTGCGCCGTGCTCCAACAGTGGATCTTGTTATTGGTCCGCAAATGTATCATCGCTTGCCAGAATTGTTAGAAAAAGCCAAACAAGGGAAAAAAATTATCGAAACAGACTATGCTGTTGAAGATAAATTTGCTCATTTGCCGCCCCATAATAAACATGCAGTAAGAAAACGAGGTGTTAGCGCATTTTTAACAGTACAGGAAGGTTGCGATAAATTTTGCACTTTTTGTGTTGTTCCTTACACACGCGGTGCTGAAATATCACGATCCGTTGAGCAAATTACCGAGGAAGCCCTTCAACTCATCGAAGCGGGTGTCAAAGAAATTACGCTGCTTGGACAAAATGTCAATGGTTGGCATGGACAAAGTGCTGATGGCAAAACTTGGCGTCTTGGCGATCTTCTTTATCATCTCGCAAAACTCGATGGTTTAAAGCGTTTGCGTTACACAACCAGCCACCCACGTGATATGGATGATAGCCTTATTGCCGCGCATCGAGATCTTGATATGTTAATGCCTTACCTCCATCTTCCTGTTCAATCAGGTTCAGATCGCATCTTAAAAGCCATGAACCGACAACACAAAAGCTCTCATTATCTTCATCTTATCGAAAAAATTCGAACCGTACGGCCAGATATTGCCTTTTCAGGCGATTTTATTGTAGGGTTTCCAGGAGAAACAGATGAAGACTTTGAAGAAACCATTAAACTTATTCAACAAGTACAGTACAGTTCAGCTTATTCTTTTAAATATTCCCCCCGTCCTGGAACAGTGGGAGCCACAATGAAAAATCATGTTGATGAATCTGTAAAAGATGCCCGACTTCAACATTTACAAGCCCTTCTCCTTGAGCAACAAAATGCGTTTTTGCGTTCTAAAATTGATCAAAAAACGAACGTTCTCATCGAAAAACCTGGACGTCACTCAGGGCAAATGGTAGGGCGTTCCCCTTGGCTTTTACCTGTTGTTGTCGATACAGAAGCCTCTACAGGTAGCGTGATAGAAATTCATATTAAAAACGCAAGCTCAAACAGTTTTGTTGGTGAAGTGACAAATAGATAAACATGCCTCTAATACCTTGTTCAAAAATAAATATTTTGGAAAACTCTTTTATTTTAAAAGCAAATGATTACATCTAAAGCGTGCACTTTTTGTAAAAATTGTCTTTTATAAAGTTTACTTAACAAAATGTGCAATATTTATGTAGATATGGAGAATAGGCTGAAAGCTTCAACCGAAAAAATAAAGCGTATTAAAGAAAAAGTAAATACGTCCCTTGAAAAGGCTGATACCTTGAAACAAACAAGCGCTTCAGATGTGAGCCAAGTTGTTTTGATTTTCGAAAATAATAAATATGCAAAAGCAGTTTTTGGTAAATTTGACGAAAATCTCGCTTATATCGAAAAAAAACTCGAACTTAGTATTCATCCGCGTGGTAATGAAGTCTTAATCCGTGGAAATATTTCTGTTATAAAACATGCGCAATATGTATTGCAGCAGCTTTATGAACGTGCCAAAACACATCAAGAGCTCACTTTATCAGATATAAAAGGAGCGATTGCTATGGCAAATATACCAAAGAAGCAGAAAGAAGACACAATAACACACAAATCTGCAACGAACCGTATACCAGCTCGGTTGAGTACCCATAAAAAAATAATTCATGCAAGAACTCCAACACAAGACGCTTACATAAGTGCTATGGAGCATACTGAACTTGTGTTTGGTGTAGGACCAGCAGGAACAGGAAAAACGTATCTTGCTGTTGCTCATGCTGCAATGCTTCTAGAACGTGGTATCATTGAGCGAATTATTCTCTCACGTCCGGCTGTTGAAGCTGGAGAACATCTTGGTTTTCTTCCCGGTGATCTCAAAGAAAAAGTCGACCCATATTTACGACCACTTTATGATGCTCTTTATGATATGATGCCCGCTGAAAAAATAGAACGCATTTTAGCCTCTGGTGTCATAGAAATTGCTCCTCTCGCCTTTATGCGCGGACGAACACTTGCCCATGCTGCTGTTATTCTTGATGAGGCACAAAATACTACGCCCATGCAAATGAAAATGTTCCTCACACGTCTTGGAGAAGGAACACGTATGATTGTTACCGGTGACGTAAGCCAAATTGATTTGCCTACAGGGCAAAAATCAGGTCTCATTGAAGCAATTCGCATTCTTTCAAATGTAGAAAATATTGCAATTGTGCATTTTGATGAAAAAGATGTTGTACGCCACCCACTTGTTGCTGCTATCGTTCGTGCTTATGATCGTGATTCCGAAATACAAAATAAAAAAAAATCATTCGCATGCGATGCATTAAAAAATGAATTTGATTCATCATGATTATTATTGATATAATGATTAAAAGCGCAGGGTGGAATGATGAGAAAATGCTTTATAATATCACTGAAAAAGCATTAATGGCAACTATGCATCATGTTTCATTGGCAAATGTTGTAAGCGAGATTAGCCTGCTTTTTACGGATGATGAACATATGGCACAAATCAATGCACAATGGCGCAACAAAAACAAATCTACTAATGTATTATCCTTTCCTGCTTTTCCACTTAAAGCTGGAAATCGACCTGGTCCCATACTCGGTGATATTATTATTGCCCGAGAAACTGTTGTTTTCGAAGCAGAGAAAGAAGGAAAAACATTTCAAGACCATTTAACACATATGATTGTTCATGGTATCTTGCATCTGCTTGGTTATGACCATGAAACTGATGATGAAGCATATAAAATGGAAAAGCTCGAAAGAGAAATTCTTCAAAAGCTTTCCATAAAAGATCCTTACGCATAATTGTCTATCAATGATAAAATTTAACTTTTAAAATCAATATTACCAGCATACCATTTAAAGCCTCTTATTTATCTATTATAAAAAAGAAAGTCTAGAAGATTTCAAAACCATGGCAAACAAAATAAATGCACAAAATAATAATCAAGCATCTTCTAATAATGAAAAAGACCCCTCTCAGCAGACGAATCATACAGAAAAATATTCCCTGATGAATCATTTGTTTTCATTCTTACGGGGTCGAAATTGTGCATCTACGTCACTGCGCGATGATCTTACCGTTGCACTCACGACTAACAATGAAAAAGATGCCGCCCTCTTCTCACCTGAAGAACGTACTATGCTGCATAACATTTTACGCTTACGTGAAGCACGCGTGGATGATGTTATGATACCTCGTTCTGAAATCGAAGCATTAGAAATAAACACCTCTCTTGGAGAAACCCTTAAATGTTTTGCAAAAATTGGTCATTCTCGTATCCCCGTTTATGCTGAAACTTTAGATGATCCGCGCGGCATGATCCATATCCGCGATATTCTTAACTACATCACTCGCTTTATTATCAACCCAACAAAAACCGAACAAAAATCCGATTTGCTTCAATTAAACCATACAGACTTGCATACTCCAATCGGTGAATTGGATTTGATCCGAACAGTTCTCTTTGTTCCCAGTTCTATGCTTGCAAGCAAATTATTAACACGGATGCAAACTACACGAACTCAAATGGCTTTAGTTATTGATGAACATGGAGGAACAGATGGTCTCGTTTCAATGGAAGATATTGTTGAGTTAGTCGTTGGGGATATCGAAGATGAACATGATAATGTCGACAATGCTATCGTACGTGAACCAAATAATAAATGGCTCGTTGATGCAAGAACTGAACTAGAAGATGTGGAGAAAGCTCTTGGTCCTGATTTTATCGTAGGGGAATATGGTGATGAAGTTGATACTATTGGTGGTTTGATCGTCTCAATTCTTGATCGCATTCCTGCTAAAGGTGAAATTGTCGAAGCTGTACCTGGTTATAGATTTCGTATTTTAGAAGCTGATAAACGCCGGATTAAACGATTGCGCATTTTTCGCATTCCCAAAAATGAGAATCTTGAGAACAATGCCATCCCTAAAGAATAGTCCAGCATTTTTAAGCAATTTCATCGTTTTTTTGTTCTCTGTTACAGGCTGGAAGCGCCAAGCATGGATATTTCTGTGTGGTGCTCTTACTTCTTTTGCACTTCCACCCTTTTATTTAACGCCTCTTTGCTTTTTAACTTTCCCTCTCTTTATTGTTTTACTTGACTCAATACGGGCCACCAAAAACAATAAAAACCATTTTTTTACTTACGCTTTAAGCTGTGGAACCTTTGGTTTTAGTTATTTTATTTGCGGCCTTTGGTGGCTATGCAATGCTTTGTTAACAGATCCAGATTCTTTTGGTTGGGCAGTCCCATTAGCCATTTTATTCCCTCCACTCTACCTTTCTCTTTATTGGTTTTTTTCTGGTTTCATTGTCGGTTTATTATGGACAAAAGGAATAGCACGCTTTTTTGTTTTAGCCTTTGCATTAGGATTATCCGAGTGGTTGCGTGCGTTTTTATTCACAGGATTTCCATGGAATTCTCTTGGCTATACAGCCATGCCAACCCCAATGTTCATGCAATCTGATGCAATCGTAGGACTTTACGGAATGAATATTCTTGCTGTCTTAGCCTACAGTTTGCCAACTGTTTTATTAACGGATGAAAAAAAGAAAGTAGCACTTTCTCTTTGCTTATCACTTATATTCATTCACTGTGGTTTTGGGTTTTATCGTCTTCATACTATAGAAAACACAACTGAAGATCAAAAAAGTGCTTATTGGGTGCGCATTGTTCAACCGTCCATCCAACAAAATATAAAATTGCGTGATAATACACGAGAATCTATGTTGGAAGCGCATATGAAGCTAAGTGCAACGCCAACAACCGATCAAAATTCAGAACCCGATTTTATCGTATGGCCTGAAGCTTCCGTTCCTTACCTTCTCTATGATAATTCATCTATCACAATGCGCATTGCCTCTCTTTTAAAACCTAAACAATGGGCTATTGTTGGAGCAATACGCGCCAGCAATGATCTACCTCATTCCCAAACACAATATTTTAATACAATTGCAGTCATTAATGCTCAAGGTAATATTTTAAATACTTCCGATAAACTTCATTTGGTTCCTTTTGGTGAGTATCTTCCTTATCAGCATTTATTGAAAAAAATTGGATTGCGTACCCTTGCTGATAATATTGGTGGATATAGTGCTGCAAGTGTGCGCAAAATTGTTACAATGCCAAACGGATTTTCTTATCTACCCTTGATTTGTTATGAAGCAATATTTCCCCATGAAATGACTTTCAAAGGCTCCCCGCCTCAAGCAATTATTAATATTACAAATGATGCATGGTTTGGTGTAACACCTGGACCCTATCAACATCTTCAACAAGCACAGCTTCGTGCCGTTGAACTGGGAATCCCCCTCATACGGGCCGCCAATAATGGCATATCAGCTGTTATTGATTCTTATGGACGAATCGTTGTAGCTCTTCGACAAAATGCTGTGGGCATTATTGATTCACAAGTTCCATCATCCATTACCCCTATAGGAAGCAATGAATACAGAACTTTCTCTACTTTTATCTTATTCATCCTTATGCTATTGTGTCGTATTGGTTTTGGTTTTACAAAACAGCTTAAATGATTCAAGTGCCCTTTGTACGGTATTGTGTTGCGTGTACCAGTGATATTGGGAAAAAATATTACATATTGTTTTAATTATATGATAAATCAACTGCGCATAAATATGATGTTGGTTTAGAAGAAAAATGCTGGAAATAAAGAGTTGCATTATGACCGAAACTAGAAAAAAACCTGACCCTATAGATATCTATGTTGGAACTCGTATCCGTTTACGTCGTAATATTTTAGGACTCACTCAAGAGAAACTAGGTGAAAAATTAGGAATTACTTTTCAGCAAATCCAAAAATATGAAAAAGGAACAAACCGTATTGGTGCCAGCCGTCTTCAAGCGATAGCGGAAATTATGGATGTTCCTGTTTCTTACTTTTTTGATAAAGGTATTACCTCCCAACAAGTAGAGGGTTTTGCTGAAAGTGAACACAATTTTATAGACTTTTGTTCTAGCAGCGAAGGGATTCAGCTCATGCGCGCTTTTACAAATATATCTGATGCTAAAGTGCGTCGAAAAATTATTGACTTGGCAAAAGCACTTTCTGAGGAAGATTTGACAAATAAGTTATAAATTAAAATTATATCTTTTCTCTTTTATTCATATACATTTGCATTGACTATTTGCTGTAGAATTAGCAAATGGTGACGACTTTAGTAAGCTATTGATTAAATCGTTGGTTTTCTTTTTTGAAGGAGTTCCTATGCCGCATCAAGATTATCTTTTTACGAGCGAATCGGTATCGGAAGGACATCCTGATAAAATTTGTGATCGTATTTCCGATGAAATTGTTGATATGATCTATAAAGAAGCTGAAAAGACTGGTACTGATCCATGGTTAGTACGCGTTGCCTGTGAAACTCTCGTCAGTGTCAACCGTGTTGTTATCGCTGGTGAAGTACGTGTTCCCGATACGCTATTAAAAAAAGATAAAAATAAAGAATTCATCTATGATGAAACTAGCTTTCCACTCATTAATCCTACACGTTTTCGTACAGCAGCGCGCCGTGCTATTCGTACCATTGGCTATGAACAAGCAGGCTTCCATTGGAAAACTGTTAAAATTGATGTTCTTTTGCGCCCACAATCAGCTGATATAGCAAGAGGGGTTGATAATGCTACGGATCGGCATGGTGAAGAAGGAGCGGGTGATCAAGGTATCATGTTTGGATATGCTTGCCGTGAAACACCTGATCTCATGCCTGCGCCAATTTATTATGCGCATAAAATTCTCAAACTTCTTGCCGCAGCTCGTCATAAAGGAGAGGGAGAAACTGGAAAATTAGGACCAGATGCTAAAAGCCAAATAACCATACGTTATAAAAATGGAAAACCGATAGAGGTCACATCCATTGTTCTTTCAACGCAGCACCTTGATGAAAGCTGGGATTCCAATAAAGTACGTACAGTGGTTGAACCTTACATTCGCCAAGCTTTACATGACATTCCCATTGCAGCTCAATGCAGTTGGTATATTAACCCAACAGGAAAATTTGTCATTGGAGGCCCTCAAAGCGATGCCGGATTAACGGGACGCAAAATTATTGTGGATACTTACGGAGGTGCAGCACCCCATGGAGGCGGTGCTTTTTCAGGAAAAGATACAACAAAAGTTGATCGTTCTGCTGCCTATGCGGCACGCTATCTGGCTAAGAATATTGTTGCTGCTCATTTAGCAGAGAGATGCACCATTCAACTCTCCTATGCAATTGGTATTGCACAACCTTTATCTATTTATCTTAATCTTCATGGAACAGGAAAAGTCGATGAAAAGGTTATTGAAGAAGCCATCCGCAAAATAATGGACCTTTCACCTACCGGCATTCGAAAACATCTTGCCCTCAATAAACCTATTTATGCGAAAACAGCTGCCTATGGTCACTTTGGTCGTAAACCAAAACACGATGGTTCGTTTTCATGGGAAAAAACTGATCTCGTGAAAACGCTTCAAACAATGATCCAAATCCCATGATTAAACATAATATACGTAAGAGTGAAGCATTTTTTGGACGCCGACAAGGAAAACAACTTCGAGACAGTCAGCTTACACGTATACAAATGCTTCTCCCCAGTTTGAATATTGATTTAAATGTCCCTCCTCCCTTAAACCTTACATCCTTATTTTCAAGCAAAGTAAGAGAAATTCGACTTGAAATCGGTTTTGGTGGAGGTGAACATTTACTTCATGAAATGGAATATTTTCCAAAAACCGGTTTTATCGGCGTCGAGCCCTTTATCAATGGCATGGCAAAAATATTATCGTCTCTTGAACAGCATCAAAACCATCAAAATCGTCTTCGCCTCTATAATGATGATGCTACACGCCTTCTTGATTGGCTCCCTGATAACTCGCTTGATGGAATAGACCTCTTCTATCCTGATCCTTGGCCGAAAAAGAAACACTGGAAACGACGCTTCATCAACATAAAAAATCTTAACCGTTTTGCTCGTGTTCTTAAAATAGGGAAATTTTTGCGCTTTGCTAGCGATATAGACAGTTATGTAAACTGGACTTTGTACCATTGTGCACAACATGATCACTTTGAATGGAAAGCAGAAAGCCCTCAAGACTGGAAACTCCCTTATCCACTATGGAGCGGAACCCGCTATGAAGCAAAAGCTTTACGCGAAGGACGAACGCCTGCCTATCTTACCTTTATCAAGAAATAAATGATCAAGCGCTTTTCTCATAAACAACTTGAAAAATTTTGAATTTAAGAGTATCAATAGTTAAATTCTTGGTCTTATGATGAAGAGTGGGCCGTTGGACCCGCTCTTTTTTAATATCATAAAACTGATGAAACCAACTTGGATAAAATGTATGAACGAAGCTGAAAAAATAAGCAATCTTGACGAACCGCGCCTGTTTGAAGAAGATGGTATCGAAGCACAGGTTGCTGCTCTTGTCATACCACTACTTAAACCTTTAGGTTTTCGTTTGGTTCGTGTGAAACTTCTTGGTCAAAATGGTTTAACACTTCAAATTATGGTTGAACGTGCCGATGGTTCTATGACCATAGAAGATTGTGAAACTGTTAGTCGAACAGTTTCTCCCCTCCTTGATGTACAAAATGTTATTGAACGCAAATATCATTTAGAAATCTCATCA
Organism: Bartonella sp. AA2SXKL; assembly: GCF_042197205.1. NCBI lineage: Bacteria > Pseudomonadati > Pseudomonadota > Alphaproteobacteria > Hyphomicrobiales > Bartonellaceae > Bartonella > Bartonella sp. AA2SXKL. The sequence goes on along the minus strand of NZ_JBHIRN010000007.1, from coordinate 78,687 downwards.
CCTGGAATTGATCGTCCATTGGTAAGAAAATCTGATTTTTTTCATTGGCAAGGGCATCTTGCAAAAATTGAAACCAAAATAACAATTGATGGGCGCCGAAAATTTCGTGGGACACTTACAAATATCACGCAAGATGGATTTATTTTAAACACTGATAAAGCTGCTTATGGAGAAGCCATGTATACCCCTATTTCCTTTTGTGATATCATAAATGCGCATTTAGTGCTTACCGATGAGCTTATTCGCGATGCATTGAAACAAAATAAAGATTTAAGTCAACAATTCATTGCCGAAGAGAACGCTAACGACTCTATACAGACGCTCAATTTCAAAAAATAATATCACTGGGAAATACCCATCGTGTGGCACAAAGAAGGAGAAAATTGATGGCTACAAGCGCTAACAGGCTTGAGATTCTGCAAATTGCAGATGCTGTTGCACGTGAAAAGTCAATCGACCGTGAAATTGTCATTTCTGCGATGGCTGATGCTATTCAAAAAGCAGCACGTTCTCGTTATGGTCAAGAAACCAATATTCGTGCTGAAATCAATTCTAAAACAGGTGAAATTAAATTACAGCGCCTGCTTAAAATCGTTGATGTCGTTGAAGACTATACAACGGAAATTACTTTGTCTGATGCTCTCAAACGTCAAGCAGAAGCAAAAATTGGTGATTTTTTTGCTGATCTTTTACCTCCTATGGATTTTGGACGTATCGCAGCACAATCTGCTAAACAGGTTATTGTACAAAAAGTACGCGATGCAGAGCGCGATCAGCAATATGAAGAATTCAAAAATAAAGTTGGTGAAATTATTTCTGGTACAGTTAAGCGTGTGGAATATGGTAACGTCATCGTTGATCTAGGGCGCGGTGAAGCTATTGTTCGCCGTGATGAATTAATTCCTCGTGAATCATTCCGCTATGGAGATCGCATTCGTGCTTTTGTCAATGATGTACACCGTGAAACGCGTGGTCCGCAAATTTTCCTTTCACGCACACATCCCCAATTTATGGTAAAACTTTTCACTATGGAAGTACCAGAAATTTATGATGGTATTATAGAAATCAAATCTGTTGCTCGTGATCCAGGTTCACGGGCTAAAATCGCCGTTGTTTCACGTGATGGTTCCATTGATCCTGTTGGAGCATGCGTTGGAATGCGAGGAAGTCGTGTACAAGCTGTTGTTGCTGAATTACAAGGCGAAAAAATTGATATTATTCCTTGGTCACCTGATGCGGCAACATTTGTCGTTAATGCACTGCAACCTGCTGAAGTTTCTAAAATCATCCTTGATGAAGATGCTGAACGGATTGAAGTTATTGTGCCAGATGATCAACTTAGCCTTGCTATTGGACGACGTGGGCAAAATGTTCGCTTGGCTTCGCAACTAACAGGATGGAACATTGATATTTTAACGGAAAAGGAAGAATCTGAAAATCGTCAAAAAGAATTTACTGAACGAAGTAAATTGTTTATGGAAGCCTTAGAGGTTGACGAAATGATCGGACAGGTTATGGCATCAGAGGGTTTTTCTTCTATTGAAGAAATCGCCTATATTGATCTTGAAGAAATCGCTTCTATTGATGGTTTTGACCATGATACCGCCGCTGAAATCCAAAGTCGTGCCCGCGAATATCTTGATCATCAAGAAAAAGAACTTGATGAAAAACGCAAAAAGCTTGGAGTTTCTGACGAATTGCGAACACTTCCTGGAATGACAAGTGCTATGTTGGTTGCTGTAGGTGAAGATGGTGTAAAAACAATAGAAGACTTTGCTGGCTATGCCGTTGATGATTTAGCTGGTTGGAGAGAACGCAAAGAAGGTCAAACACAGAATTTTTCTGGTATTTTAACCCCTTTTGACATTACACGCGCAGATGCAGAAGCTATGGTTTTAGCCGCACGTGTACAAGCAGGCTGGATAGACCAAGCTGATCTTGTTACAGAAAGTCCTGTAGAAGATGAAAATTCTACAGAAAATGAAAAAACAGATGATTTGGATGTGGATACACTTTAAATGAACGAACGGACTTGCATTGTGACCCGAAAAAATGCTTCAGCACAAACGCTGATCCGTTTTGTTATTGGTCCCAATAACCAAATTGTTCCTGATCTTAAAGCGAATTTACCAGGGCGTGGCGTTTGGATTTCTGCCCATCACGCTGTTATTGAGAAAGCAATCAAACAGAAAGCTTTTCATAGAAATTTTAAAACAGATGTTGAGGTTGCACCAAATCTTGTGCATGTTGTTGATACGCTTTTACTAAAAGCCGCTCTTTCAAGCCTTTCCATGGCACGAAAAGCGGGAGCAATTGTTATGGGAGCAACAAAGGTTGACGCTGCTATCCGCTCTGGTAAAGTTATTCTTGTACTTCATGCTAAAGAAACAACAGAAGGTGGGAAACGAAAAATTGCACAGGCCATCCATTCAATACAACAACAAACAAATCGGACTATAAAAACCATATCTTTATTTACAAGTGATGAAATGCGAGTGGCTTTTGGCTCTAATCCTGTAATGCACGCGGCCTTACTGGACACAAAAGCTGCTGAAGGATTTCTCAAAACAACATGTAAATTGATCAGCTATCGTGACGACAAGCATAGTAAGTCTAGTGAGATGACGGCCCAAGCCGTGAAGGAAGTACAATGAGTGAAAATAACAACGACAAAACAACCGTCAAGAAGACACTAACTCTCAAGAGGTCTGTCTTGGAAACGAGTACGGTTAAACAAAATTTTAGTCATGGCCGTACGAAGGCTGTCGTTGTCGAAACCAAACGGCGTAAAATTACGCGACCTGATGAAAAAGCTGAAACCCTACAGCCCATTACAAAGCCGCATGTGGCCCCCCAGCGTTCTAAACCGCGTTTTGAGGGAAAAAAGCCTCAAGAATCTGTGACCAAAAGCAATCTTTCATCAACTGAAATGGAAGCGAGACTTCGCGCGTTAGAAGAAGCACATATCCAAGAAAAAATAACGCGAGAACAAGCCGAAGAAGAAGCAAGACGCGCTAAAGAGCGTGAAGAAATTTTACAGCAAGAAATTAAAGAAAAAGAAATACATCTCCAACAAGAAGAAGAAATATCGCCAGTACAGACTCCACCTGTTCCCCCTCTCATTGAACAGACAGATATTCCTATTGCCCCTAAACAGACAACCGTGGTTGAAAAACGCAAAATAGATGACAATAAAGAGGAAGAACGGCATAGTCGACGTGCTAATCCTGCTAAATCAGAAATACGTGTACCCAAAGTTGTCAAAGGAGCTGATGAGCGGAGACGCGGAAAGTTAACTCTGAATAGTGCACTGGATGAAGAAGGAAGCGCACGTGGGCGCTCAATGGCTGCAATGCGGCGTAGACAGGAAAAGTTTAAGCGTGCACAAAATCAAGAACCAAGAGAAAAAATTTCTCGCGAAGTTGTTCTTCCTGAAACGATTACTATTCAAGAGCTCGCACAACGTATGACTGAGCGTTCTGTTGATGTGATTAAATTCTTGATGAAACAAGGACAAATGATGAAACCTGGCGATGTTATTGATGCAGATGTTGCCGAACTCATCGCTGTTGAATTTGGCCATACTGTTAAACGTGTTTTAGAATCTGACGTAGAAGAAGGTATCTTTAATATAACAGATAATCCTCAAAACATGCAGCAGCGCGCCCCTGTTGTAACCATTATGGGCCATGTTGACCACGGAAAAACTTCGCTTTTGGATGCTATTCGTAAAGCAAATGTTGTTTCTGGCGAAGCAGGAGGTATTACGCAGCATATTGGTGCCTATCAAGTAGAACAAAATGGTCAAAAAATTACCTTTATTGATACACCAGGTCATGCTGCATTTACCGCTATGCGTGCACGCGGAGCTCGTGTTACTGATATTGCTGTTCTCGTTGTAGCCGCTGATGATAGTGTTATGCCTCAAACGATTGAATCAATCAATCATGCGAAAGCTGCTGGTGTACCTATCATTGTTGCTATCAACAAAATTGATAAACCAGCTGCGAATGCACAAAAAGTGCGTACAGAACTTCTACAACATGAAGTGTTTGTTGAAACTATGGGTGGAGAAACTTTGGACGTTGAAGTTTCTGCTAAAACTGGTCAAAATCTTGATAAACTTCTCGAAGCTATCCTTCTTCAAGCTGAAATGCTTGATCTGAAAGCAGATCCTCAACGAACTGCAGAGGGCGTTATCATTGAAGCCAAATTGGATCGCGGACGTGGGTCTGTTGCAACAGTTCTTGTTCAAAAAGGTACATTACACCCTTCTGATATTATCGTTGCTGGAAATGAATGGGGTCGTGTACGTGCTTTGATTGACGACCATGGCCGCCATGTCAAAGAGGCCGTTCCCTCTACACCAATTGAAATTTTAGGCATGCAAGGAACACCACAAGCCGGAGACCGTTTTGCTGTTGTCACACATGAAGCAAAAGCACGTGAAATTTCTGAATATCGGCAACGATTAGCACGTGATAAAGCTGTTGCGCGGCAAACTGGTTCGCGTGGTTCTCTTGAACAGATGATGACAAAATTGCAAACGACTGGTGTTAAGGAATTTTCTCTTATTATAAAAGGAGATGTGCAAGGATCAATTGAAGCAATCGCTTCAGCATTGGAAAAACTCGGAAATGACGAGGTTCGTGCGCGTATTGTACATTCTGGTGCTGGAGGAATTACCGAAAGTGATATTTCTCTTGCAGAAGCTTCTAACTCTGCTGTAATTGGCTTTAATGTTCGAGCCAATAAGCAGGCACGTGATTTTGCTAAAACACAAGGAATTGAAATTCGTTATTACAACATCATTTATGATCTTGTTGACGATATCAAGGCTGCTATGTCTGGATTACTCTCACCAGAACAGCGTGAAACTTTCCTTGGTAATGCTGAAATTCTAGAAGTCTTTAACATTACAAAAATTGGAAAAGTTGCAGGATGTCGTGTTACAGAAGGTAAAATAGAACGAGGAGCCGGTGTTCGCCTTATCCGCGATAATATCGTTATTCACGAAGGAAAGCTGAAAACACTCAAACGCTTTAAGGATGAAGTCAATGAAGTGCAAAGTGGTCAAGAATGTGGAATAGCCTTTGAAAATTATGAAGACATGCGCGCAGGAGACATCATTGAGACCTTCCGTATCGAACATATTAACCGCACATTATAAAATAATCCAATAACTTTACTCTGTTGTGAAATGAGAAAAGTTATTAGGTTTTATACACAATATCTCTTTTTCCTTATCTAAATGGTCAAAAAAGAGATCTTGTAGCAGGGATAAAACTTTGATGAAAAATGCAGGGCCATCACAACGGCAACTTAGAGTAGCAGAGCAAGTACGTCATGCAATAGCGCATATATTACAGCGTGATATTTTGCTTGATGATGTCTTGAAAGATATTGTTATTTCTGTCTCTGAAGTACGCATGTCACCAGATTTAAAAATTGCTACTTGCTTTGTATCACCTCTCAGTACTCTTAAAAATGCTTCTCATACCGATGTTGTTGATACCCTCAATAAACATAGTCGTTTTCTCCGTGGAGAAATCAGTCATGCGTTGCGACAAATGAAATATATGCCAGAACTGCGTTTCCGACTTGATAATAGCTTTGATAATTTTTCAAAAATTGATGCCCTCCTTCGCTCGCCTGAGGTTGCACGCGATCTTCACCATAGTGATACAGATGAGGATTAAAGATATGGCGCGGCAACACAAGAAAAAAGGGCGTCCTGTTTCTGGCTGGGTCATATTTGATAAACCAAAAGGAATGAAATCAACAGAAGCTGTCTCACAAATCAAATGGCTCTTCCATGCTCAAAAGGCAGGACATGCGGGTACACTTGATCCTCTTGCTTCTGGTCTCCTTCCCATTGCATTGGGCGAAGCAACCAAAACCGTCCCTTACGTGATGCAAGGCAAAAAAACTTACCGTTTTCATATTGCTTGGGGGCAAGAGCGCTCAACAGATGATTTAGAAGGAGAAATAACGAAAACTTCTCTCATACGTCCAACACAAGAAGAAATACTTGCTCTTCTTCCTCAATATACAGGTGTTATTTTGCAAACACCTCCACAATTTTCAGCAATCAAAATTGCTGGAAATCGTGCCTATGATTTAGCGCGTGAAGGGGAAGTTGTTGACATTCCGCCCCGTGAAGTGGAAATAGAAACTTTCAAGTTATTAGAAATGCCTACCAAAGAGCATTCTATCTTTGAAATAACCTGCGGAAAAGGAACTTATGTGCGCTCTTTAGCACGCGATATGGGACGTGATCTCGGTTGCTATGGGCATATTGCTGATTTAAGACGTATTGCCGTCGCACCTTTTGATGAAGAAGATCTCATTACATGGGAGGAACTAAAAGCGGCCATTCCGCCAAATAAAAACACTACAGATGAGAATAATCGTTCTTTTGAAAAAAACTTCTCAACACTCGATGGGCTCTTAATTGACACAAGCGCCGCATTGGATTGCCTCCCTCACTATATCCTTAATGAAACTCAAGCACAGAGAATTATAAGAGGCCATTCTATCCTCTTGAATCATCACAAAGCACCTCTTGATGAAGAGGAAATTTGTGTCCTCTATAAGGAACAACTTCTTGCTATTGGCACTCTCGACAAAGGTCTATTTAAACCAAAGCGGATTTTCACAATTTAATCGATTCTTTTCCCAACCACCTTTTGCGGAAAGATATTTTTCTCTATCAATTAAGAAAAATATGGTGCTTTTCATTGTCTATATTTACCGTATTCATATCAAAATTTAAGTCAGTGCTATAAGCTAACACCACCACACACTTTTTCCTCTTAATGTCGCAATAATCCTTGCATTTAAAGGATTCATAAAAGGCTTTTTATTTCTTTTTCAATCGTTTTTTACTCATACTTTAGTCCTCGTTTATAATGTACAAGCAAAGATATGGACTGATTTACTCTAAATAGATTTGAAACGAGAAAAGCTTAAGATTTTCAGAATCTATCACTCAACATGAAAAATGAAAAATAACCATTATAAATCAATTCATTAAATATTGAAACAGCAATTTTTTTATGATTACGCTAACAAATTGATCGAAATAATATTAATATATGTAATATTTACAAAAACTGTTTTAACCCTAAGGGAGATGATCAGAGGAAACTTTTAAAAGCATCTCATTGGCTTGGGGTATTGTTTGGCGTTCAATCATACGGTGCACTCTTATACCGTTAGGAGCACAATTTAAATGACGCAGACGCTTATTGACTTCTGCATCCGCTTTTGTGCGACGATGATTATGGCGTAAATAATCTACCCATGTTGGCATATGATAAGCCTCTGTCCAATATTCAGGTCTTTCAAGATCTCGTAAAAGAACCCACTGACGCGCACCATCACGTAATCGAATATGGCGTCGACGCGTCATCACTTTGAGAAACTCTTCAAGATCATTTTCATGAATTTTATAATCGATCATTATCATAATCGGGCCACTTCTTGCTTTGAGGTCGAGTAATAATTCCGGCTCTCTAAAATGATCAAGAGGATTTAAATCTATCTGAGGAATTTCTTGAATTCTAAATTTTACCCCTGCAAGAGCACCAAAAATCAAGAATAAAGAACAAACGCTCAAAGCAATTGTTGGAGAATAACCATCAGCTAAACCTCCCCAGATTGCACTTCCAATAGCCATCCCCCCGGCAGATGCCGTTTGATAAAGAGCTAAAGAACGTGCAACAACCCAGCGTGGTGTAGAGAGTTGTACAGATGTATTAAACAATGATAAGGCCAAAACCCAACATAACCCTGCAGGAAATAAAGCAATATGGCTTATAATCAGTGAACGACTGATTCCCAATAAAAAGCAAGAAAAGGCGAAACCAATAAATGCACTTGCAATAATTGTTTCTGAACGAAAATGATGCCGTACAACTGCATTAATAATACCTGCTGTCATGGCTCCTAACCCAAAACAACCGAGCAATGTACCATAAAGAAGGGCACTTCCTCCAAGAACTTTATGCGCAACAATTGGCAAAAGTGCTAAAATAGAAGTTGCTCCTATACCAAAAAGGAACGCTCGAACCATAATACTTAAGAGATTAGGTGACATCGCAACATAACGCAAACCATCTGAGACAGCTCCTAACAGCCTTTCTCGTGGCAATGAGTTGTTTTCATAATTCGACTTCCAGAAAAACAACGCACCAATAAGAGGAATATAGCTTATAGCATTAAACAAAAAAGCAGCCGATGCCCCTAAAGTTGCAATGATGGCACCACCAATCGCAGGACCAACACTCCGCATCAAATTAAAGCCGACACTATTCAAACTAACAGCAGCAGGAATATTTTCCCTGCTCACAATATCTCCTATCGTTGCTTGCCAAGAAGGATTATAAAAAGCTGTGCCACATCCAATCAAAAACGTAAAACATAACAAAAGCCAAGGTGTTAGAAATCCCATATAGGCTAAAACAGATAAACTCATCGATATGACCATCATCATAATCTGTACACACAACATAATTTGACGCCGATTAAAATTATCAGCTAATGCCCCTGCCATCAAAGAAAACATAACAAGTGGTAATGTTGTGGCACTTTGAACTAACCCAACCATGGAATGCGAAGAACTAATCAACGCCATTAACCACCCTGCTCCAACAGCTTGTATCAGCCCCCCTAAATTAGAAATAAGAGTAGATGACCATAAATTTCGAAATACCGAATTACGAAAAAGTTTTAATGTTGAAATGCTCTGCATCTTTTCCCTCCAACGCTATTTATCACTTTTGTTACCACTCACACACACTCATAATCTTTGTATCAAAAGGATGCATAATTGTTTAAAACACTTCTCATAAAACTCTATTTAAATCAATATTTCAAAACAAAAGCTTTTATTTAAAGAAAGACTTCAAAATGCTGTCAAGGACTAGTATTTTAACCTTCTTTCCTATATAAGAACGAAAATAGGTAAGAGTCTTCGACTTTTCCTGTTTTCTCACAGACCCTTGCTGAACGACATCTCGGCTATGGGTGGCTTTATGTTTCTTCGTTTTTGGAAAGGATAATACGATGTCGATTACAGCTGAACGTAAAAAAGCTCTTGTCGCAGAATACGCAAACAAAGTTGGTGATACAGGATCACCAGAAGTGCAAATTGCTGTACTTTCTGAACGTATTTCTAATTTAACAAACCACTTTAAATCTCACAAAAAAGATAATCATTCTCGTCGTGGTCTTTTGAAGATGGTATCTCAACGTCGGCGTCTTCTTGATTATCTTAAAGGAGTTGACCAAAATCGTTATCAGACACTTATAAAGAAGTTAGGTTTGCGTCGCTAAAAGAAAAATGGAAGTGGTATTAAAAAAACACCCATTTTTTCAACGTGTTGCTTTTAATTAAAAATTTTAAAAACTGATAAGTTATTATGGGATAGAACTGCTCATCGTTTCGCATTTAATACGATTTACTTCTCTCTTCGTCGTAACAAAGGAAGTAATTTGTTGTTCACCCCAGAATTTGCAAATATGCTATGCACAACCAGAATGTAAGCAATCAAAGATTTAAACACTGGTCATTAAGGATAAAAAATGTTCAAAACGCACAAGATAGAAATTGAATGGGCTGGGCGTCCTCTCACCCTTGAGACAGGGAAAATAGCGCGTCAAGCTGATGGTGCAGTGATTGCTACCTATGGAGAAACTATTGTCTTAGCAACCGTTGTATCGGCCAAAATCCCAAAACCAGACCAGGACTTTTTTCCACTCACCGTTAATTATCAAGAAAAATCCTATGCTGTTGGTCGAATACCTGGGGGCTATTTAAAACGTGAAAGTCGACCAAGTGAAAATGAAACTTTGGTTTCACGTTTGATTGATCGCCCAATTCGTCCCCTTTTCGTTGAGGGATATAAAAATGATACACAAGTTATTGTTTCCGTTATACAGCATGATCTCGAAAACAATCCCGATATCCTTGCGATGATTGCATCTTCTGCGGCATTGACCCTGTCAGGTGTTCCTTTCATGGGGCCTATAGCCGGTGCCCGCGTTGGCTATTGTAATGGACAATATATTCTTAATCCTCATATCGATGAAATGCCTGAATCAAAACTTGATCTTGTTGTTGCTGGAACAGAAAGTGCTGTTTTGATGGTTGAATCAGAAGCACAAGAATTACCGGAAGATATCATGTTGGGGGCCGTAATGTTTGGTCACAAAGGCCTTCAACCTGTCCTTGATGCCATTATAAAGCTTGCTGAAGTTGCTGCAAAAGATCCTCGTGATTTTGTTCCTGAAGATCTTTCTGAGCTTGAAAAAGCGATGCAGAAAATGGCAGAACAGGATATACGAAAGGCTTACACAATTACTGATAAGCAAGAACGTTATGCTGCAATTGATGCACTAAAGACAGAAATCCTCAATAAATTTATGCCAGAACCAGAAAAAGACTGTCAATTTAGTGCAGATCAAATTGCAACCGTATTTAAACAGTTGCAAGCAAAAATTGTTCGCGGAAACATTCTTGATACCCAAAAGCGGATTGATGGACGCAATCTTTCTACCGTACGCCCTATCCAATCAGAAGTAAGTATTTTACCCCGCACACATGGATCAGCACTCTTTACCCGCGGAGAAACACAAGCGATTGTCGTTGCAACATTGGGAACTGGTGAAGATGAACAATATGTTGATTCTTTGACAGGAATGTATAAGGAAACATTCCTTCTCCATTACAATTTTCCACCATTTTCAGTGGGTGAAACGGGACGCCTTGGTTCTCCAGGTCGTCGTGAAATTGGACATGGCAAATTGGCATGGCGGGCAATTCACCCCATGTTACCAACGAAAGAATCTTTTCCTTATACCATTCGTGCTGTCTCAGAAATCACTGAATCCAATGGCTCTTCTTCTATGGCAACGGTTTGTGGAACCTCACTTGCTCTTATGGATGCTGGTGTTCCTCTAGCACGCCCTGTTGCTGGTATTGCTATGGGCTTGATTAAAGAAGGAGAACGCTTTGCTGTTCTTTCTGATATTTTAGGGGATGAAGATCATCTTGGAGATATGGATTTTAAAGTCGCAGGAACAGAAAATGGTATTACTGCCTTGCAAATGGATATCAAAATTGATGGTATTACCGAAGAGATTATGAAAATCGCGCTTGAACAAGCCAAAGGTGGACGAATCCATATCCTTAATGAGATGGGGAAAGCTTTAACCAGTGCACGTGCTGAGCTGAGTGAATTTTCTCCACGAATCGAAGTTATGAATATTTCTGTCGATAAAATCCGTGATGTTATCGGCTCTGGTGGTAAAGTTATTCGGGAAATCGTGGAACAAACTGGAGCAAAAATTAATATTGAAGATGATGGTACCATTAAAATTGCTTCTGCTGATGCTAAAACCATTGAAGCAGCAAAACGTTGGATCCATTCTATTGTCGATGAGCCTGAAGTTGGTGCTATCTACCAAGGAACAGTTGTAAAAACTGCAGAATTTGGTGCATTTATAAACTTCTTTGGTTCTCGTGATGGACTCGTTCATATCTCTCAGCTTGCATCAGAACGCGTCACCAAAACAACAGATATTGTAAAAGAAGGTGACAAAGTTTGGGTTAAATTAATGGGCTTTGATGAGCGTGGAAAAGTTCGGTTATCAATGAAGGTCGTTGATCAAACAACCGGAAAGGAAATCACCGGTGATAAAGCGATGAATGAAGAAAAGTGCGTGGATGAAAAAAAACAACCTGAAAATAAGCGCCGCCGTAAGAAAGAAGAGTAAGTTTTTCCTCTTATCGTATCATGAAATGCCATCCCAACATTGGAGTGGCATTTTTCTTTGAAAGAGTCATATGTGTTATTATTTTTGCCTTTTGAAAATCATGAACTCCCGTATCCTGATCCAAACCAGTGTTGGCTAAGTTTTGGTTTAACAGAAATCCCAGCTCCAGAATGGGCACAAAATTTAAAAGTTATTACGCCTTGGCGACCAGATTTTTTAAAATTTGTCGATACTCAATTTCACTGCTCTCCTCAAATAGATAAAACTTTCAGCTATGATGGTGCATTTTTACATTTGAGCAAATATCGTGGTTTGAACCAAAATTGTTTTCTTGATTTATTAGAATGCGTTAAACCCAATAGATGGATTGTAATTAGTGGGGATAAAACTGCTGGTGCTGCTTCAATGATGAAATGGGTCAAAACAATTGTTCCCATCACCAATAAATTGTCTAAAAATCATGGTCTTGTATTTTGGTTGCAAGTTCCTCAACAAATTGAGAGACATAACATTGCGCAATTGCGCTCACCACCGCTCACTTTTGGTAAATTTCAAACCACTTCTGGTATGTTCTCACACGGACGTATTGATCCAGGATCTGCTGCGCTTGCTTCTTATATGCTCAAAGTTATTTCTGGAAAAACAGCTGATTTTGGTGCTGGATGGGGTTATCTTTCTCACGTTGCGCTTGAAAGAAGTGAAAAACTCACTGCTCTCGACCTTTATGAAGCAGACTACAATGCTTTGAGAGCAGCAAAACAGCACCTTAAATCCATAACAACTCCTTTTCCAATTCATTTTTATTGGCATGACCTTGTACATGAACCTGTCACAAATCTATATGACACAATCATTTCAAATCCACCGTTTCACACACAACAAACAACAGATGTTTCATTAGGAAAAAATTTTATTATAAATGCTGCAAAGTGCTTAAAGCCAAGCGGCAGTCTGCTTTTTGTTGCAAACCGCCACCTGCCTTATGAAACATTATTAAAAAATATTTTCCGCACAGTGTTGATACATGAACAAGCCCATGGTTTCAAAATTATCGAAGCACGCAGATAAACAGAACAAGCAATAACTTTCAAAGAATAAAACGTGAAAGATCGATATCAGCAGCAAGCTCGCCAATCGATTTTCTCACATAAGCAGCATCAATTTTAAACGATGTTCCAGCTTTATCAGGTGCAGTGAAAGAAATCTCATCCAAAACGCGCTCCATCACTGTTTGCAAACGACGTGCCCCTATATTTTCAATCCTTGCATTTAAATCTACAGCAATATCTGCTAAAGCATCAATTGCATCATCGGTAATTTCCAAATGAACCTCTTCTGTTGCCATAAGAGCAATATATTGTTTAATCAAACTAGCTTCTGGTTCCGTTAGAATGCGCCGTAAATCTTCCCTTGTTAAAGGGTTCAGCTCCACACGGATGGGCAAACGTCCTTGAAGTTCCGGTAATAAATCAGATGGCTTGGAAACATGAAATGCACCTGAGGCAATAAAAAGAATATGATCTGTTTTGATTTGCCCATATTTTGTAGCAATTGTTGTTCCTTCAACCAAAGGCAAAAGATCCCGTTGAACGCCCTCACGCGAAACCGCAACACTTGCTCCACCATCCCTGGTTGCAATTTTATCAATCTCGTCGATAAAAACAATACCGTCATTTTCAGCAACACGAAGCGCCTCTTGAATAATTTGCTCCTGATCAAGGAGTTTTTCAGATTCATCATCAATGAGCGGTTTAAAAGAATCCTTTACTGTCGTCTTACGGACTTTTGTACGACTGCCCATTTTTCCCAAAATATCTGATAAATTCATAATACCCATTTGTGCCCCAGGCATACCAGGAATATCAAAGGTTGAAGCACTATTGCTATTATTATCGGCGACTTCAATTTCAATCTCTTTCTCATCCAATTCACCTTCACGCAATTTTTTACGAAAACTATCACGGGTAGCAGGACTTGCTGTTTTACCAACAAGGGCGTCTAAAACCCGCTCTTCAGCATTCACGTGAGCCTTTTCTTTTATTTCATCCCGTTTCTTTTCACGCACAAGAGAAATGGCAATTTCAACAAGATCTCGAATAATTTGCTCAACATCACGTCCCACATAACCAACTTCAGTAAATTTCGTCGCTTCTACTTTCACAAAAGGTGCTCCAGAAAGTTTTGCTAATCGACGTGCGATTCCTGTTTTACCAACACCTGTTGGCCCTATCATTAAAATATTTTTTGGCATAACTTCTTCACGCATCGGCTCATCAAGCTGTTGCCTACGCCACCGATTGCGCAATGCAATAGCTACAGAGCGTTTGGCATCATTTTGGCCAATAATAAAACGATCAAGTTCAGAAACAGTCTCACGAGGGGAAAATACAACACACATTTAAATAGCTTTCTCTAAAGAAGATAATTCTGCATCCAATGTTTCAATCGTAAAATGATCATTGGTGTAAACACAAATTTTAGCGGCAATAGCCATAGCTTTACGAGCAATAGTTTCTGCATCTAAATCCAAATCCATGAGTGCACGCGCTGCTGAAAGAGCAAAATTTCCTCCAGAGCCAATTGCCATAACCCCATCTTCTGGTTCTAAGACATCACCAAGCCCTGTTAGAGCCAAAGTTACTTTCTTATCAGCCACGAGCATCATTGCTTCGAGACGACGCAAATAGCGATCTGTTCTCCAATCTTTTGCAAGTTCCACACAAGCACGCATAAGCTGATCAGGATATTGTTCAAGCTTTGTTTCCAATCTCTCCAGTAATGTAAAAGCATCTGCCGTAGCACCAGCAAAACCAGCAATAACCACTCCGTTCTTTCCAAGACGACGCACTTTACGTGCATTGCCTTTCATAATTGTCTGTCCAAGAGAGACCTGACCATCCCCAGCCATCACGACTTGTCCACCTTTTCGTACCGTAATAATTGTTGTACCATACATTATGTCTGGCTTATGTTCTGTCATAAGGAAACTCCTTAATATTAACTTTACTTTTTAATATTGATTTCTTTTCATACAATGTAAAACTCAATTACTATTGTCCTATTTAAGAACATATACAGCAAAACACAATGATTCAGCATAACTCAATTTGTTGAAAATGGAAAAATGATATCATTGTTGTCAATGTAAATTACTGCTAAATAGCTTTATATAAACAGTTTGTGCTTTTTAGAGGAAAATTATGAAAAAAATAGCCATAGGGACCTTAGGTGGAACAATTGCAATGACTGCTGATAGTTTTGGTCACATGCAACCGACTTTAACTTCAGATAACCTCATAAAAAGTGTTCCTGATTTAAATAACGTTGCTGATATTCATGCACAAACATTAATGCAAATACCAAGTGGATCTTTATCGTTTCAAATGCTTTTTGAAATAATTAAGTGGGCAAAACAACAAATAAACGCTGGTGCAGAAGGTATTGTTTTAACACAAGGGACTGATACTCTGGAAGAAACAGCTTTTTTTCTTTCTCTTTATTGGAAAGAAGCCGAACCACTCATCATAACCGGCGCTATGCGCATGCCTCATGAAGCAGGCGCCGATGGCCCCGCAAACATTTTAGCAGCCACTCGTGTCGCAGCAGCCACACAAAGTCGTAACAGGGGCGTTCTCGTTGTCATAAATGATGCAATTCATTCACCTTATTGGCTCTATAAAAGCCATACCGTCAAAGTCGAAACATTTCAATCAGGTCTTGCAGGTGTTTTAGGAACTATTTTAGAGGGAAAACTTATTTATTTCAATGATCGAAAATTTTTCCCAAAAACGTTTGATCTTCCCCAAAACCATGATCATCAAATTGCACTCCTCTATTCCTCTTTATCATCTGGTGCACAATTAATGAAACTATGCCTTGAAAGTGGGTATTATGCTGGAGTTGTTATTGCTGGTTTTGGTGCGGGGCACTGTAGTTTTCAAGAAGCAGACCTTGTACAACAATATGCACAAAAAATACCAATCATTATTGCTAGTCGTTGTTGTAATGGCTCAACAACTCGTATAACTTATGGCTATAAAGGCTCCGAAATCGATATGATTGCTTCTGGTGCTCTCATGTCTGGTTATTTATCAGCCGTAAAAGCGCGTCTACTTTTATGGACTTTTTTGGCGCAAGGGCACTCATTAGCACAAATCCGTGCAAACTGGAATGACTGGACTATAAGTTAATGAAAAATGATCCATTATCTTAAAAGAAGAGAGCATGCAAAACAAAATTTATTTGAAAATAAAGCCGCTCATCTGTCTACTCTTAATCAATTGCTGCTGCAAGAAAATCTCGACAAATACAAATGATTGATACGACTATACAAAAAATTAATCAGAAAGATAATCTGGTCAAATCCGTTTCTGACCGATATTCACCCTATCGTGTTTTTACTGCACAAGAATGGTCAGAGTTTCGTGAAGACACACCTCTTACTTTGACTTTTGATGAAATTAAGCGTTTACGCTCTATTGATGATCCTATCGATCTTAAAGAAGTCCAACGCATTTATCTTTCTTTATCGCGTCTGTTATCATGCCATGTTGAAGCAGTACAGGAACTTTTTCACAAACGTCAGCAGTTTCTCCATCAAGAAGAGAGTAGAAAAACGCCCTTTATTATTGGAATTGCTGGTTCTGTAGCTGTAGGAAAATCAACCACGGCTCGCATTCTTCAAGAACTGTTGAAACGTTGGACATCTAGTCTTAAAGTTGATCTAATCACAACGGATGGTTTTCTCTATCCTAACGCAATCTTACAGCAAAAAAATCGTATGAATCGTAAAGGATTTCCTGATTCCTATGACATTAAAAAACTGCTGTGCTTTCTTTCGGCTATAAAAGCAGGTATCGGAAATGTTCGTGCCCCACTTTACTCACATATGACCTATGATGTTCTAGAAAATCAGACAATTACCATTGATCGTCCTGATATTTTAATTGTTGAAGGTATTAATGTATTACAAGTCAGTGATCTTCCTAAAGATGGAAAAGCTATTCCTTTCGTATCAGATTTTTTTGATTTTTCAATCTATGTCGATGCCGAAACAGAAGTCATTCGTCACTGGTATTTGGAGCGCTTTAAACGTTTGCGTAAAACAACTTTTCAAAATCCTGAATCCTATTTTCATCGTTATGCCCACCTCAATGAAAAAGAAGCCTCAAAAATCGCTGAGGATCTTTGGCAAACGATTAATTTAAAAAATTTACAGGAAAATATATTGCCAACACGACCACGGTCCAATCTCATTCTACGAAAGGGAAAAAATCATTTGGTCGAATATGTCGCACTTAGACGGCTATAAGGATCTCATAACTATGCACCACCACATTCATTTTACCTCAACGCGTATCGATAACAGTTGCCCTATCATATTGGTAAACCAAAGAACTCTTGCCAACTTATCACTTGATGCGTCAACAACAGCATGGATAAAAGTTAATGACTTTACTGGTAAAGCAGGACAAATACTCTTTATTCCTCACGAAACGGGGCATTTAAAAAAAGTTTTATTTGGAATTGGCAATGGTAACGATCCTTTTATCACAGGACTGCTTGCTCAAAAGCTTCCTGCTGGTCAATGGCATTTAGAAGGTACAACCTCTGATGAAATAAATACCTATCTTGGATTGGCATTTGGTAGCTATCAATTTAATCGCTATCGTCAAAATTCTTCTTTCAAATCATTATCTATCCATGTCAATGAGGCGATTGATCTCAATGAGCTCCAACGAATTTATGAAGCTGTCTTTTTCGTCCGTGATCTCATTAATATTCCAGCCAATGATATGAACCCTGATACTCTCGAAAAAGAAGCTCGAAAACTAGGAAAAACCTACGGTGCTCATATCAAAAGTATTTGTGGAGACGATCTCTTAATCCATAACTTTCCGATGATTCATGCTGTAGGACGAGCAGGCAGCACTGCACCACGACTGATTGAGTTACTCTGGGGGCAAGAACATCATCCTAAAATAACGTTGGTGGGCAAAGGCGTAACTTTTGATACTGGAGGTCTCGATATTAAATCAGCCAATAACATGTTGCTTATGAAAAAAGATATGGGGGGTGGAGCAAACGTTTTGGGATTGGCTAAACTTATCATGGATGCAAAATTGCCTTTCCGTTTACGCGTTTTGATTCCAGCTGTAGAAAATGCAATTTCTGGGAATGCTTACCGACCAGGTGATATTCTCAAAAGTCGTAAAGGTTTAAGTGTTGAAGTAGGTAATACAGATGCTGAAGGGCGCCTTGTCCTTGCCGATGCACTCGCCTATGGTGATGAAGAAAGTCCACAATTCATGCTTTGTATGGCTACTTTAACAGGGGCAGCGCGTATAGCATTAGGACCAGATCTTCCCGCATTTTATTGTAATGATTCAATATGGGCACAACAAATTTCTGAATCTGCTCACGCTGTTTTTGATCCTCTTTGGCAAATGCCCCTTTGGAAACCTTACCAAGAGATGTTATCATCACCAATTGCTGACCTTAACAATGTAACTGGAAATAGCTTTGCTGGCTCTATAATCGCTGCTTTATTTCTTAATTCTTTTGTTGAAAAAACTGAACATTTTGCGCATTTTGACCTTTATGGATGGGTTCCAAAAGAAAAACCAGGATACCCTATTGGTGGATCAGCACAAACTATCCGTGCCCTTTATAATATTTTTAAAAATGAGTTTTGACACAAATATCCACAAAAATGGACAATTTTGCAATTTCAAGAACAGTTGCTATCGTTTTAAATTGTGTTCTTAGTTTTGTTTGAGGATAAAAATCTTACCAATACAGCTTTCATGAGTTTGTTTAAAGGTAAGAAATAACAAAATGGAAAGCAAAAAGATGATCTCTAAAGACCCAAGGCTTTATGCATTCAGAGATGATCTAGCAGATCAACGTCTTGAAACAGAAATTACAGCTCAGCGCTTTGTTCAAGGTAAAAAAAGACGTGTTAATACCGCGGTCGCCGGACTTTTTAAAGAAAATAGTAAAAACAGTGAAAGACAAACAGAATGCTTATTCGGAGAAGAGCTTCTCATTTTTGAACAAGGGGAAACGATGTCGTGGGGGCAATCACTCAAGGATGGTTATGTCGGTTATATTGATACAAAAGTTCTTTGTTCATCAACCATAAAACAAACGCATGTGGTTTCAGTACCACGCACATTTAAATATTTACACGCTGACTTACGTGGACCGATAAGCTCCCCTTTATCTATGGGAAGCAAAGTCAGTGTTGTTGATGAAATTGAAGTCCGTGATACAACGTATTCTATTCTTGAAAATGGAACAGCAATCATTACGAGCCATCTCAGCCCCATTGGACGCGTATATGAAGATTATGTCACAGTTGCAGAAACCTTTATCCGTACACCTTATCTTTGGGGTGGTATCAGCGGTTTTGGAATTGATTGTTCGGGACTCATTCAGCTCTCTATGATGATGACCGATCAAATAGTTTTACGAGACACCGATATGCAGCAAGAAACTGTAGGCAAGCTTCTTACAGACACTGATAAACTTCAACGAGGTGATTTAATTTTTTGGAAAGGTCATGTGGCTATTATGATTGATCATGAAAATATTATTCACGCTAATGGTTTTTCTATGGACGTTATGATCGAGCCATTGGAAGAAGCAATTACGCGTATCGCTAAAAAAAATCAATACCCCATTGCAAAACGTCGCCCAATTCAAGAAATTTAATACATGCCTCCTATAAAAAATTAATTGAATGTTTTTTATTATACAATAGATTGATTTATAAGGATAATTATCCATTATTTACTCTGTGTCAAGCATTCTAAATATCGTAAAATTCTCTCATTTCAAATCGGTTTTTATGTTGAATCAATCAAAATCGCTTGCTTGTTCATCACAAGCAAAATTGATGTATAAGTAAAAATGATTACGAAAAGAAAAATATCCCTTCTGAATGCTCTCAAATGCCAAGAGCTATCGTAACTAACATTGGAACTAGCTTACTCCTTCATAAGCGTAAAGATAGTGGCGCTCAATAGATTTTATCTTATAAAGTTTTACCATTATACCATTCACGAGTGCCGGCACGAAATGGGCTTTGGAATATTGCGAGATGCCTCTTTTAAACAACCCCGCAAATATGCAACACAATGGCGTTCTATATTACGTAAGGGATATGCCCCTCTTAATCAAAAGCAATATTTTTTGAAATTTTTCCTATTATCGATATCTTACGAAATAAATACTCCTAATATCTCTCGGTGCCTCCAAGACAATCTCTCAATAATAATCGCGAAAAGTATAAATCCATTATCTACCACCATTTTTATGCTTATGAAGCGTGCAAAGGCATCATTATACACTTTGCCAATTCTCAATGTTGCGATAACCCTTGGCTATTGGAGAGTGTTCTTTCAGCACGTATTTTATTTCTTTCTTAAATAATTTTATCCACATGTATCTCCCCGCTTGGAACGTGCAAAAGAATGGTTTTGATTAATTTAACATAAAACAGATTTGAATGAGAAAAATTTTTACGACTCTGGACTTCCCCATGCAACATAAAAAAATTATAAATTATCATTATAACTCAATATATTAATTTATATTTAAACAATATTTCCTTCTTATAACACATTAAAGAAGGTGATTTTTCAATACCTGAACCAATGGTTTATCAGCATCAGGCATAGGGTATTTATCAAGATCATTAATAAAAACCCATTCTAAATTTTGCCCTTCTCGTCCTTGCGCAACGCCCTCATAATGGTCACAAAGATACAATGGCATTAAGAGATGAAATGTTTTATAGCTATGGCTCGCAAACGTTAAAGGGTGTAAATTATTTGGTTGAACATAAATACCAAGCTCTTCCTCTAGTTCACGAATTAATGATGCTTCCGGAGTTTCACCTTGCTCAACCTTGCCACCAGGGAACTCCCATAAACCAGCCAGTGATTTTCCTTCAGGACGCTGTGTAAGCAAAACACGATTATTCTGATCGAACAGTGCACATGCAACAACAAGAAGAATGGAACTTTTCATACACATATCACTCCCCAATAGGGAACATAAAGATAACTGACTTTTCTATCATATCCCCTCTGCTCCTAAAAGAGCTCACATACCCCATTTGCTCTGAAAAATAATAAACTGTTAAATATAAAGTGCATCCATTAACTTCTATAATCGCTATTGATCATAACGTACTCTTTTGTTAAATCGCAAGACCAAACCGTCGCCGTACTCTTACCCAAACCGATATCAACACGAATCGTGATGTGTTTACCTTGCATATAAGTACCTATTGTCTCTTCACAATACTCAGGATCTCGTACGCCATTCACGGCCACACGATGCTCACCAAACCAAATCGTCAATAGATCACGATCGACTTCAACACCGGCCTTCCCAACTGCCATAACGACCCGCCCCCAATTCGCATCTTCACCGGCAATAGCCGTTTTTACGAGCGGTGAATTTGCAATTGATAAAGCAATAGTTTTAGCTGCATTATTTGTTGTAGCACCCACCACATTAACCTCAATTAAATGACGAGCGCCTTCACCATCACAAACAACTTGTAGTGCAAGTTCATGCAGAAGTGCACTCAAGTGCTTTGAGAATACTTCATAACGCGGATCTGTTTTACATCTAATGCAGGGAAAATGTTCTTTCCCTGTCGCAAACAACATAAGCGTATCTGAAGTTGAGGTATCGCTATCAACAGTAATTGAATTGAAAGAACCCTCAACTGCCTCTGATAACATGGATTGGAGTGCATCCGAAGAAATGGTAGCATCACTAACCACAAATGACAGCATTGTCGCCATATCGGGTGCAATCATACCAGCACCTTTTGCAATTCCATTAATGGTAACACGCTCTCCCCCACAGTCAAAAGTGCACGTAGCAAGTTTTGGAAATGTGTCCGTTGTCATTATGGCTTTTGCAGCTTCCAACCAATTTCCCTCTTCTGCTGTCTCTGTCATACTTGGTAAAAGATTGACAATACCCGATGCATCCATTGGCTCACCAATAACACCCGTAGAAGCTATAAAAATTTCATCTTCTCTAACCTTTAAAGCGTTCGCTGCTGCACAAATAATTGCATCGGTTGTGTGCTTTCCTTTGCTTCCTGTAAAAGCATTTGCATTTCCAGAATTCACAACAACACCCCTTGCAACCCCATGAGGAAGCGATGCACGACAATGCTCTACAGGTGCAGATGGACATTTTGAACGGGTAAAAACACCGGCCACACTCACTGGCTTATCGAATATGATGAAAAGAAGATCTGTACGATCTTTATATTTAATCCCAGCTTCAGCTGTTGCTATCCGTACACCAGATAATGGAGAAAGCTCTTGGATCTTTTGAGGAGACAAAGGAGAGATTTTCAAAACCACAATATGCCTTCTATAAAAAATGAAATGATTGCAGATCAATAACCTCTCATAGAAAACTGCTAGGCTTTTTGAACAAAACTAACCTAGCAAATTATCTATTAAAGAGGCTATCTACTTATTTTTCCTAGCTATTCCGTATCTTCTTCATCAGATGTCTCATCGGGAAGTAGCGTCCCATTTTGATGAAGCGATTCCATGATTTTTGTAACATTAGGATCAGGGTATTTCACATCTATCTTGCTACGCAAATCAACAATCAGTTCTTGATAGCGCTTTTTTATTAGCTGTGTCCGCAACATCTCTTTAACATCATCAAATGCAGGCGGTTGTTTTACACGACGATCTTCTAATTTAATAATATGCCAACCAAAAGGACTTTCAACGGGTTGTTTTGTGTATTCGCCAACTTTCAAACCAAATGCGGCATCTTCAAAAGGCTTGACCATTTGACCATGGCTAAAATAACCAAGATCACCCCCAACGGCAGCAGAACCATCTGTTGAACTTTTCTTTGCAATCTCTTCAAAATTTTCGCCTTTATTTAAATGCTTAATGATAGCTTCTGCTTCTTTTCTCGTTTTGACCAAAATATGACGCGCTTTAACCTCATCCTCTTTAGGTAAAGCAGCAACTTCTTGCTTATAAAGAGCTTCCAAATCAGTATCCGATATTTTATCAACAATCGCCTGTTTAAAATAAAGCTGTTGAAGAACATTGTCACGCATGACTGCCATACGTTTATCGTAAGCTTCTGTCTTATCAAGACCTTTGCTTCTTGCTGCTTTTGCGAGGGCCTGCATATCTAAATAAGCTTTTAGAACCATCATACGGCGTTGTTCATCAGGAAAACGTGCTAAATTAGGATTTATTTCAAGCGCTAAATCATCCAATTGGCCTGCTGTAATATTTTTCCCATCAATAACCGCCATAACATGAGAAGGAGAAACGGCTTTTTCAGAAGCTTTCTCTAAAGTCTTTAAATCACTCGACGATGAATTCAAACCTTCTTGAGCACTCACCCCTAAACTTGTACTTGCCAATAAAGTTGATGCTAAAAAAAGCGTGATAAAGTTAAATTTCATAAATATACTCCTTAAAAATGAAGGCAGGTTCAAGATTCCAATTTTCTTTACCATAACACTTTAATCTTTAAACATAGAGAAATAAATTAGTAATTTTATTTTAAAAAAGTATAAAATTATCCTTTTATCTCAGTTTCTCCAATCCTATCTAATGCAGATGAAAAACATGATAATAGAGAAAAATGACATATTGTATCTTAAATTACTTTGTATTGTATCAGTTAAATAGCATACTTAAAGTTGACATAAAGTGCTTAGCCTCTTATCTCTACTTTACAATTAGAGTGAAAAATTGCACACCAGCAAGTATAATGGTACCATCTGCATTTCATGATGTCACTAATGATATCAGATAACTTGAAGAAAATGTAGAGTATGGGGAGAGCGTATGAATTACCCAACAAGAGTGACAACAATTAAAAGAAAGGGCCAGAGATGGTCAGTTTAGGTGTTTTTGCCCGTAAGTTTTTTGGTTCAGCTCATGAGCGACATCTCAAAGCACTCCGCCAAAAAGTTGCACAAATTAATGCTTTGGAAGAACAATTCGTAAAATTAAGTGATGAGCAGCTTTGCCAAAAAACAGATGCCTTTCGTAAACGTCTTAGTGAAGGTGAAAGTGTTGATTTGCTCTTACCAGAAGCTTTCGCGACTGTTCGTGAAGCCGCAAAACGTGTTTATGACATGCGTCCTTTTGACGTGCAACTTATTGGTGGAATGGTCCTTCACGACTGCGGCATAGCTGAAATGCGTACTGGTGAAGGTAAAACATTAATGGCAACTCTACCAATTTATCTCAATGCATTGGAAGGTAAAGGCGTTCATGTTGTGACAGTAAACGATTATCTCGCCAGTCGTGATGCTGAAACAATGGGGAAAATTTTTAGTTTTCTAGGGCTTACAACAGGCGTGATTCTTCATGATCTTGATAGTGATGCCCGCAGAGAGGCCTATGCATGCGACATCACCTATGCCACAAATAATGAACTAGGTTTTGATTATTTGCGTGATAATATGGCCTTCGATCATAGTCAAATGGTC
Organism: Bartonella sp. AA2SXKL; assembly: GCF_042197205.1. Taxonomy (NCBI): domain Bacteria; kingdom Pseudomonadati; phylum Pseudomonadota; class Alphaproteobacteria; order Hyphomicrobiales; family Bartonellaceae; genus Bartonella; species Bartonella sp. AA2SXKL. Next base: position 54,386 of record NZ_JBHIRN010000007.1, on the reverse strand, counting down.
CAACGTGGACATCATTACGCAATTGTTGATGAAGTTGATTCGATTCTTATTGATGAAGCCCGTACCCCCCTTATTATTTCTGGTCCTCTAGAAGATCGTACTGACTTCTATAACCTTATTGATACATTTATTCCTGCCTTAACTCCAGAAGACTATGAAATAGACGAAAAACAAAAAACAACGACCTTTACCGAAGTTGGTACTGAAAAAATTGAAAAAATGCTCGAACAAGCTGGACATCTTAAAGGTGAGAGTCTTTATGACATAGAAAATGTCGCTATCGTTCATCATGTCAATAATGCTCTAAAAGCTCATAAACTGTTTGCTCGCGATAAAGATTATATTGTTCGCAATGATGAAATCGTTATTATTGACGAATTTACAGGGCGAATGATGCCTGGGCGGCGTTATTCTGAAGGACTTCATCAAGCGTTAGAAGCTAAAGAGCATGTTGCTATTCAACCAGAAAACCAGACACTTGCTTCCATCACTTTCCAAAATTACTTCCGTATGTATAGAAAATTATCTGGCATGACTGGAACTGCAACAACAGAAGCCGAAGAATTCAGAAATATTTATGGTCTTGACGTTGTCGAAGTCCCCACAAATTTGCCAATACAACGTATTGATGAAGATGATGAGATTTATCGAACAGCAGAAGAGAAATATCGGGCAATTGTGCGTGATATCCGTCAAGCTCATGAAAAAGAACAGCCTATTCTTGTTGGAACAACCTCTATTGAAAAGTCAGAACAATTGGCAGAGCGTTTGCGAAAAGAAGGCATTACCGATTTTAGAGTCTTAAATGCTCGCTATCACGAACAAGAAGCATATATCATTGCGCAAGCAGGAGTTCCTAGAGCTCTCACCATTGCAACCAACATGGCAGGACGCGGTACGGATATACAGCTTGGTGGTAATGTTGAAATGCGCATCCGACAAGAGTTACAGGATATCCCAGAAGGTCCAGAGCGGACAGCTAAAATTGAAGAAATAAAAAAAGATGTTCAGAAGCTTAAAGAAAAAGCTTTAGCGGCTGGAGGGCTTTACGTTATCGCTACTGAACGTCATGAAAGCCGTCGTATTGATAACCAACTTCGTGGACGTTCTGGTCGCCAAGGCGATCCTGGTCGCTCAAAATTCTTTCTCTCTCTTCAAGATGATCTTATGCGTATCTTTGGCTCTAACCGTATGGATGGTATGCTACAAAAACTTGGATTGAAAGAAAATGAAGCTATTATCCATCCATGGATTAATAAAGCCCTTGAAAAAGCACAAAAAAAGGTTGAAGCACGAAACTTTGAAATTCGTAAAAATCTACTAAAATATGATGATGTCATGAATGATCAACGCAAGGTTATTTTTGAACAGCGTATGGAGGTCATGAATGCAGATGATTTATCAGAAATGATCCTTGAAATGCGTAATGAAGTCGTAGAGGATCTCGTAGAGGCTTATATTCCATCAGGGACATATTCTGAAAAATGGGATGCAAAAACTCTCGAAGAAGAGCTTCAACAACTCTTTAATCTTGAGCTTCCAGTGGAAAAATGGGCAAAAGAAGATGGAATTGCCGAGGAGCAAATTCTAGAGCGTGTATCAGATGCTGTTACAAAACTTGAAAATGATCGTACTGAACGATATTCTCCAGAAGTTATGGCTTATTTTCACAAAGCAGTGTTGCTCGAAACTATTGACACGTTATGGCGTGAACATCTGGTAAGTTTAGACCATTTGCGTTCTGTTGTTGGGTTTCGTGGTTATGCGCAGCGGGATCCACTCAATGAATATAAGACAGAATCATTTGAACTCTTTCAAAATATGTTGAAAAATTTGCGCAGAATTGTCACTTCTAAACTTATGCGCTTTGAAATTATTCAACAACCCACAGAACCAACCATGCCTGAGCAAACGGATGCTGTTTCATCCGTCTTTAATGATCAAAGTCAAGAAAATGCTCCCACCTTATGGGCACGATCACAAGAAAATAGATTTGTTAATCCACAAGATCGTGACCCTAACGATATAACCACATGGGGAAAAGTTGGACGTAATGAGCGTTGTCCTTGCGGTTCAGAGAAAAAATACAAACACTGTCATGGAGCCTTTGTTTGAAAAGTAAACTATGCAAATGAATAAAAAGCGAAATTATGAGCAAGAATTGCGCACAGCTGGTTTAAGAGTAACACGTCAACGACGTGTTATTCTTGATATTTTGACGGATACAAATGATCATCCCAATGCATTTGAAATTTTTCAGCGTGCAAACAAAATAGATTCGAATATTTCACTCTCAACTGTTTATCGAACCATGAAAATATTAGAAGGAAATGGAACAATTCATCGCCATAGCTTTAGTGGTGGTCCATCTCGTTTTGAGCAAGCAGATGGGCAACATCATGATCATCTTATTGATATAGAAACAGGACAAGTTATCGAGTTTCATTCTGATGTTATTGAAAAGCTGCAAGAGGAAATTGCAAAATCCCTTGGCTATGATATTATTCATCATCGCCTTGAACTTTACGGAAAAAAAAACTCTTAAAAAAATGATTATATATCATTAGATAAAATACCTCAGGCAAATCAAATTTTATAAAAATTTACCTTTAAAATATAATAGTTTTCATTGGCAAAAAAAAAGAATTGCTTTATTACCTCTTTTTGTATGATGCTATACGGTAATTCATTGCCGATATTATCACAAAAAATCATTGCAAAAAAATATTATAAAAATTGTATTATGAAAAATTAGGCCAATATTATCATGGTTTCCTTGCCACAAGATCGTATGAGACAGCTTGAAAAGCGCTTTGAAATAATTGAAAGCCAAATGACGACGAATCCAAATGCTGAAACATATGTCAAATTAGCTTCTGAATATGCAGAACTACAACCCGTTATTGCCTCTATACGCGCATTAAATGCTCTTTACGAAGAGATTACAGAATTAGAAACGATTATCAACGATAAACAAACAGATATAGAGATGCGTAATCTTGCCCAGGAAGAGCTACCATCGTTATATAAAAAAGTAGAGCAATTTGAAAAAGAACTCCAGATTCTGCTTTTGCCTAAAGATGTTGCTGATGAAAAAAACGCTATTGTTGAAATTCGAGCAGGAACGGGTGGCTCAGAAGCAGCACTTTTTTCCGGTGATCTTTTCCGCATGTATGAACGTTATGCCCATGCTCACAATTGGAAAGTAGAAGTTATTTCACTCAGTGAGGGGGAAGTTGGCGGATATAAAGAGATTATTGCTACCATTTCAGGAAAAGGTGTCTTTTCTAAATTGAAATATGAATCAGGGGTTCATCGTGTGCAACGCATCCCTGAAACAGAGACAGGTGGACGTATCCATACATCTGCTGCTACCGTTGCTGTGCTTCCAGAAGCTGAAGATATTGATATTGATATTCGTCCTGAAGATATTCGTATCGACACAATGCGTGCATCTGGAGCAGGAGGACAGCATGTTAATACAACGGATTCAGCTGTTCGTATCACGCATATTCCAACAGGAATTATGGTCGTACAAGCAGAAAAATCACAACATCAAAACCGAGCACGAGCCCTTCAAATTTTACGGGCACGCTTATTCGATATCGAACGACAAAAAGCGGAAAATGAACGTTCAGCTTCCCGTAAGAGCCAAGTTGGTTCTGGTGATCGTTCAGAACGCATTCGTACCTATAATTTTCCACAAGGACGCGTCACGGATCACCGTATTAATCTAACCCTGTATAAGCTTGATCGCATTTTGGAAGGAGATCTTGATGAGCTTATTCATGCACTCATCTCAGATCACCAAACAGCACTGCTGATGGAAATGGACAATAATTGAACAAATATTCTTTCAAAAATGTCATCCAACAAACTCAAGAAAAATTGCGCATGAAAGGAATTTCTGAAGCCAATCTCGATGCGAAAATACTCATTGAATGGATAACAGGAATAAATGCTGCTGAAAGAATTTCTCAACCAGATATACCTCTATCTTCTGAGCACATTACACAAATAGAACAGGCTGTCCAACGGCGGATTGCAGGCGAACCCGTCTACCGTATTATAGGAGAACGAGAATTTTATGGCATATCCTTCGCTTTATCTCAAGAGACGTTAGAACCCCGTCCTGATACAGAAACGTTGATAGATCTTGTTCTCCCTTTCCTCAAAAAATATGTCGAAAATTCGAGAAAAATAACACTCCTTGATATGGGGACAGGAAGTGGCGCCATTGCCATTACCATTCTTAAACAAATTCCACAATCCTATGCAGTCGCTGTCGATATTTCTGAAGATGCCCTTAAAATAGCGACAAAAAATGCAAAAAATGCTGAAGTAATACATCGCTTCACACCTCTTCTTAGCGATTGGTTTGATTCTGTCACTGGTCACTTTGATTTTATTGTTTCCAATCCACCTTATATTCCCGCAAAAGATATCAAAAAACTTGCAAAAGAAGTGCGCTTACATGATCCATTGCGCGCTCTTGTCGGTGGAAAAGATGGTCTTGATTTTTATCGAAAGCTCGCCCATGAAGCAGCCAACTACTTAAAAGAAAACGGCACTATCGCTGTTGAAATTGGTTACTCTCAAGAAAAAGAAGTATGCAATTTGTTTGAAACAAATGGCTTTCAATGTTTAGAAATGCGCAAAGACCTCAGTGGAATACCCCGCGCACTTCTATTTGCATGCAAACATTAAAATTCCCAATCATCATCCGTGGTAGCAACCGCCTTGCCAATGACATAAGAAGAACCTGCCCCTGAAAAAAAGTCATGATTTTCGTCAGAGTTTGGTGATAAAGCTGCCAAAATAGCGGGATTAACACGACAAACCTCAGGGGGGAAAAGAGCTTCAAAACCTAAATTCATTAAAGCCTTGTTAGCATTATAATGAAGAAAAATTTTAACATCTTCCGTCAATCCAAGTGCATCATAAAGATCTTCAGTATATTTGCACTCAATGTTATAAAGGTCAAAGAGCAGGTTAAAAGCAAAATCTTTAATTTCTTGTCTTTTGGCTTCATCAAGCTTTGCAAAGCCCAATTGGAATTTATAACCTATATAATAACCGTGAACCGCTTCATCACGAATGATCAGTCGAATGAGATCTGCTGTATTGGTTAACTTAGCGCGACTGGCCCAATACATGGGCAAATAAAAACCAGAATAAAATAAAAAGCTTTCCAGTAAAGTCGAAGCAATTTTTTTCTTGAGTGGATCATTTGCTTCATAACGCTCAAGTACTAATCTAGCCTTTTTCTGCAAATGAATATTTTCTTCCGACCATCTAAATGCATCATCAACTTCTACCGTCGAGCAAAGAGTTGAAAAAATAGAGGAATAAGAACGTGCATGAACCGCTTCCATAAACGCAATATTCGTCAAAACTGCCTCCTCATGCTCTGTTATCGCATCAGCCAGAAGCGAAATGGCTCCTACAGTGTTTTGGATTGTATCGAGAAGCGTTAGTCCTGTAAAAACACGAATCGTTAGCTTGCGTTCTTCATCTGTTAAGCTTGACCATGAGGGAATGTCATTGGAAAGTGGAACCTTCTCAGGTAACCAAAAATTCCCAGTTAAGCGGTTCCATACTTCAAGATCTTTCTCATCATGTAATCTATTCCAATTAACAGCGCACACAACAGGATTTTTGGTTGTAATCTTTGTCATATGATGATCTCCTATAAACTGCACGAAACACAGCCATCAACTTCTGTTCCACTTAATGCTACTTGCCGTAATCGTACATAGTAAATACTCTTGATACCCTTTTTCCAAGCATAAATTTGTGCGCGGTTAATATCACGTGTGGTCGCTGTATCAGGAAAAAATAATGTTAATGAAAGACCTTGATCAACATGCTGTGTTGCAGCAGCATAGGTATCTATAATTTTTTCAGGACCAATCTCATAAGCATCTTGGTAAAAATTCAAATTCGTATTATCCATATAAGGAGCGGGATAATAAACGCGCCCAATTTTTCCTTCTTTGCGAATTTCAATTTTTGAAGCAATTGGATGAATGGAAGAAGTGGCATGATTAATATAGGAAATAGATCCCGTAGGTGGAACTGCCTGCAAATTGCGGTTATAAAGCCCATACTCAATAACTAATTTTTTGAGTTCCTGCCAATCCTTTTGATCTGGAATAACAATATTATTCCGTGCAAAAAGCTCTTGCACAAGCGGAAATTGTGGTTTCCATTCTTTTTCAATATATTTCTCGAAAAAACGTCCATCTGCATAAGCTGATTTTTCAAACCCTGCAAACATTTCTTGACGTTCGTGCGCAATTAAATTGGAAGCCCGTATGACGTGATATGTCACAATATAAAAGTAGATATTGGTAAAATCAATCGCTTCTGGAGACCCATAATAGATCTGCTCACGCGCTAGAAACCCATGCAAATTCATTTGTCCCAAACCAATCGCATGACTTTCAGCATTGCCTTTCGCAATGGAAGGCACACAATCAATATTGCTCATATCCGAAACAGCAGTCAGAGCGCGAACAGCAGATTCCACGGTCTGTCCAAAATCAGGACTTTCCATTGCTTTGGCAATATTCATGGATCCAAGATTACAGGATATATCACTTCCAATCGTGCGATAAGTTAAATCTGTCTCCAGTTCACTCGCCTCACTCACCTGCAAAATTTCTGAACATAAATTGCTCATACTTATGCGCCCAGCTATCGGATTCGATCGATTAGCAGTATCCTCAAATAAAATATAGGGATAACCGGACTCAAATTGAATTTCCGCTAATGTCTGGAAAAAAACGCGTGCACTTATTTTCTTTTTACGAATCTTTGCATTATCAACAAAAGAACGATAATGCTCCGTTAAAGAAATATCGCTAAAGGGCTTACCTGTCACACGCTCGATGTCATACGATGAGAAGAGATACATATCCTCATTATTCCGTGCAAGCTCAAAAGTAATATCAGGAATAACGACACCAAGCGAAAGCGTTTTAATTCTAACTTTTTCATCAGCATTTTCACGCTTTGTATCCAAAAACTTCATAATATCTAAATGATGAGCATGCAAATAAACAGCTCCAGCCCCCTGTCGTGCCCCAAGCTGATTGGCGTAAGAAAAAGAATCTTCTAAGAGTTTCATCACCGGTAAAACACCTGAGGACTGATTTTCTATTTGCTTAATTGGCGCCCCTGCTTCCCGCAAATTCGTTAAACAAAGCGCTACACCTCCACCACGTTTTGAAAGCTGCAAAGCCGAATTAACCGAACGACCTATCGATTCCATATTATCTTCAACACGTAGCAAAAAACACGAAACCAATTCACCTCGTTGTTTTTTCCCAGCATTTAAAAATGTCGGTGTTGCCGGTTGAAACCGTCCTGTAATAATTTCATCCACAAAACTTTCAGCAAGAGCTTTATTCCCTTGTGCCAAATATAAAGCTACAAGACAGACGCGATCTTCATAACGTTCAAGATAACGTTTCCCATCAAAAGTTTTCAGTGTATAGCTGGTATAATACTTAAATGCGCCTAAAAAGGTAGGAAAACGAAACTTAAATGCATAAGCACGTTTAAAAAGCTTTTTAATAAAAGAAAAATCATAAAGCTCAAATAAAGCTTTTTCATAATAACCTTCTTCTATTAAGTAATCTATTTTTTCCTTCAGGTTATGAAAAAAAACTGTATTTTGATTAACATGCTGAAGAAAATATTGCCGCGCAGCAAGCCGATCCATATCAAATTGAATATGACCATTTTCATCATAAAGATTAAGCATCGCATTCAACGCATGATAATCAGTAATCTGATCCGATTTCTGCGATTGTCCTATACCAATTGTTTCCAAAATCTTTCCAATCCCTTTTTTACATAAATAACGTCTTCATCAGTTCCACGCAGCTCAAAACGATAAAGGCAAGGTACACAACATTTTTCAGCAATAATTTTACTTGCTAGATTATAATAGCGACCAAAATTACGATTCCCACCGCCAATAACACCACGAATTAATTTTCGGTTCTCAGCTTCATTAAGAAACTGGACAACGGCTTTCGGCACGGCCCCTCTTCCTTCGCCATCTGCATATGTAGGAACAACCAATACATAAGGTTCACCAACCAATGCAGAAGGCTTTTTTTTATCAATTTTGAAGAGTCGTTGCCCAAGCTGCGAGACAAAATGTTCTGTATTACCCGTTGCACTCGAATAATAAACAATAAGCCCCATTAAGCACAAAGACCACTAATCATATCTGGTCTAAAACCAGACCAATGATTTTCACCACAAACAACGACAGGAACCTGACGATACCCCAGAGATTGAACAAAACTGTATGCTTGTTCATCACAAGAAATATCAACAACACGATAATGAATGCCTTTTGCATCAAAAGCGCGGCGTGTAGCATCACATTGGACACAAGATGGTTTGCTATAAATAGTGATCGACATTTTCTTCAACTTTCACAATTCCAAACAATCAACCCTGAAAGGTCAATCTAATAATTTTATAGGTACTCAAGAATAACAAAAAATAGAAATTGTACGCAAAACATGTGGTTATTTTCAAATAATACACAGCTTCCTGAACATAACAGAATTCCTCATCAAATAACTTCAAAAACTATGATGAGAATAAGCGATTATTCTACAACTTAAATGGCAAAGCCCCCTAGTTATAAAACAATCTTTTGCTTGCATTACAATTCCCTCCTGCTGTCTAAAAAACTAATGTTCTAAACTACCGTTTTTCAAGAGCTCTGTTTGCTCTTTTACGGCAAAAATCAATTACAAAAACGAAAGGAAATCCTTCCAAAAGAGACCCTTCAGTAAAAATACTGCTATACCTTTGGCCAATAAACTCTTTACAATAATGGAAATAACTTAGATACCAAACGAAACACACTAACACCCTCTCTTGTGCTTATTTAGAATCACCAATCATTTTGATACTATATATAGTATATACTCTCTCTCTTTCGTCAAGGTGAATTCAATTATTATTTTTAATTTTCCACGATCTTCCCACTAAAATTTTCAGTACTCAAAACTATGTAATAATATAACATTTTGTTGACAAACGTTATATTATTACATAGTTTCCAAAATAATAAGCAATGATGGTAAAAAATATGGATCTGCACTTCAATAAGACAACATTAGGCTATAGGAATAGAATAGCAATAAAGAACTTTTCAGCAAAGTTAAAAGCTGGTTCATTGGTTGCAATAACAGGTGATAATGGCGCTGGAAAATCGACACTGCTAAAAGCCATCGCCGGATTGATTAAACCTCTTAAAGGAAAAATTACAAAACCAAAAAAAAGCCGCATTGCTTATCTTGCTCAGCAATGTAATATAGATCAAACATTTCCAATTGATGTGAAAACGCTTGTAAAAACAGGACTGTGGTCTTTTTGTGGATTATGGAAGAATCAGCGCCCTTATGATTCTAAGATTCAAAATGCTCTTAAAATGGTTGGGCTTACAGAACTCGCACCCCGTTCGCTTGAAACATTATCAGGCGGGCAATTACAACGCGCTCTTTTTGCACGTATTATTGTACAAGATGCCAATATTATTTTACTTGATGAACCTTTCAATGGTGTAGATCATAATACCCAAAAAGACCTTCTTGCTCTGATCACATACTGGCAACAGCAAGGACGCACAATTCTCACAGCACTCCATAACCCTCTCATCGTGCAAGAATTTTTCCCCCAAATGATTCAAATTGATCAACAAAACGCCTTTTATGGAGAAACAACACAGTTTTTAAACAACACCCTTCATCACGTTATGCCACCTCTCACATCCAATTCTTTCCCTATTAGCGCACAAAAACAAAATCTTCTCATCAATGATCCTCTCTTTCTTAGGTTATAAGACGTGTATGCATTTTTTCTTGCCCCCTTTGTTGATTTCCAATTTATGCAAAACGCCCTTATCGGTTCTATTTTTCTGTCTATTAGCGCTTGTCCTGTTGGTGTGTTTTTGATGCTCCGAGGAATGAGCTTGACAGGAGATGCTATCTCTCATGCCATTCTTCCTGGTGTTGCAATTGCTTTTCTGATTTGTGGTTTTTCCCTCATATCTATGACACTTGGTGGTATCTTCGCTGGTCTTATTGTTGCTTTAGCAACCATTTTGATTTCACGAAACAGCTTTCAGAAAGAAGATGCATCCATGACCGTCTTTTATCTTATTGCACTCGCGGCAGGTGTTATTATTATCTCACTGAAAGACTCAACAATTGAGCTGCTTCATCTCTTATTCGGATCGGTTCTTGCACTTGATGCACAAGCCCTTTGGTTAATCACTACTATAATGCTGATCACACTCTGCAGCCTTTGTATTTTTTGGCGTGCACTCGTTTTAGAAAGCTTTGACCCCCTCTTTTTTAAATCACTCTCTCCATTGAGTAAATATATTCATATTTCATTGCTTGGACTTGTGGTGCTGAATCTGGTTGGAGGCTTTCAATCACTAGGAACATTACTTTCCGTTGGTATTATGATGATTCCAGCCATTACAGCCCGTTTTTGGTTTTCACGGCTAGGCCCTATTTGCGCGCTTTCCACTCTTTTTGGAATCATTTCTAGCGTATGTGGTCTCCTGCTTTCTTTTCATCTTTCACTTCCCTCCGGCCCTGCTATCATCATTGCCGCAGGATTTATTTATCTTGTTTCCTGTTTGATAAGTCCACGTGGCTTTATTGTAACATGGTTTCCCCACCTCTTTTATACCTCCTCACTTTAAGGAAAAAAATGTGCCTAAGTTTGCTCAAAAATTTGTTCTTCTTGGAGCTTTATTGCTTGCCCTTTCTCCATTTTCTGCTTCTGCACACAATAAAATCAAAGTTGTTGCGAGCTTTTCTATTCTTGCAGATCTCGTAAAAAATGTAGGAGACAACCATATCTCTATGACCACTTTTGTAGGTCCCAATGCGAATACCCACACTTATGAACCTACTCCCCATGATGCTCAGGCTCTTAGAAATGCTCAAATTATTTTCATCAACGGGCTTCATTTAGAGGGGTTCATTGACCGCCTCATTACAGCAAGTGGTACCAAAGCACTTCTTGTCGAAGTTAGCGCTAACATTCCCTCCCTCAAAATGAAAAATCAAGAACATAATGCCCATCACCACCACAGCGTTATTGATCCACACGCTTGGCAAACAATTCCCAATGTCAAAATCTATGTGAAGAATATCGCTGCTGCTTTTTGTAAAATCGATCCACAATCCTGTACCAGCTACAAAAAAAATGCCGAAACCTACATCCAAAAACTTGAAATAGCACAAAATACCCTGAAAACAAAAATTGCTACCATTCCTAAAGATAAACGTATCATTATCACATCTCATGATGCCTTTGGCTATTTTGCCAAGGAATATGGTTTTACTATCCTTGCCCCTCAAAGTGCTTCAACAGAAACTGAAGCAACCGCAGCCAATGTTGCTAAACTTATAAAACAAATTAAAGCGAATAAAGCAACTGCCCTATTCGTTGAAAATATTTCTAATCCCCGTCTCATAAAACAGATTGCAAAAGAAACAGGTTTAACAATTGGTGGAACACTTTATTCTGATGCATTGTCAAACAAAAATGGCCCTGCAGCAACTTATCTCGATATGATGGAACATAATGTAAATACCATCATTGATGCTATCACGAAACCTTAAAAAATCTTCTACGAAAGAGAGAAGAAAAAATTCATAAAATCATAGATCTATGATTATGTTACCAATGATACTCAATCCTCATGATTGGTGACAATGATATAAAACAAAGTTGATTTTACAGAAAAAATTTATACCCTATAGATGCTAAAATGGATCAAAGTTAAGATATAAGGTGCATAGTGCCATCATCTATGAATAATTTTCTCTCTCTATTTTTCTTATTCATTCTTTATAAGATACATAAATTATTACATCAGGAAATATATAATAATAGATTGTTTTTTATTGATAAAGTACCTTTCTAAATGAGAAGAAATATGGTTAATAAATGGTTATTATCTCTTGATGTTTTTCTACAATGAAAAGAACTTTATTATGTTTGATGTTTGAAAATAATATCCTTCTTATAGACCATAAAAGTGCAAGATTTCATTATATGAGTGTTTCGAATATTCTCAACATCATGTGACAATGGACCATTACCAAAACTTTTAAAATTTTATTTTTAATCTCATCGGTTATACTCTGATTTTGTGAATGTAATCGAGAAAGTCAAAACACAACATTATCATGACGCAGCATAAAAGAGAGTCGTATCACATCAATTAATGCTTACTTATTATTTGTGCGCTTTCCTGTGTTTTTATTAAAAGTATGAAAATTCTGATGAGCAACAGTGAAACTTAGTTTTTGACCATAGTCGTGTGTCAAGCGTTCTTTTATTTCAATCGTAAAGATGATACCATTCCAACGCGTTAAAACATGGCAACCTGTTCCAATAAGCTTGATAAGCTCAATTTTTGTGTGAAAGACAGGCCCTTTATCTGGATGTTCGCCCAATAAGATTATTTCAGGTCTGAATGCTAAAAGATCAGTTTCTTCACCATAAGAAAATGAATGCCCTAAATGTTGTTCTAAGACATAGCGATCAAGAAAATTCATAGGAGGAGAACCAATAAAATCAGCAACAAATGTTGTTGCTGGAGTATCGTAAATTTCCATTGGTGTTCCAATTTGCTCGATAGCTCCTTTATTCAAAACGACTATTCTATCAGCTAATGTCATAGCTTCTAGTTGATCATGGGTAACATAGAGGCTCGTTGTTCCTAATGAACGCTGTAGTGTTTTTATTTCAATACACATTTGCGCCCGTAATTTTGCATCAAGATTTGAAAGAGGTTCATCAAAGAGAAAAACACGGGGTTGACGTACAATCACACGCCCCATTGCAACACGCTGACGTTGTCCTCCTGATAATTGTCGTGGTTTACGATCAAGAAATGGTTCTATCTCCAAAAGCTTTGCAGCATGTGCGATACGTTTTTTAATTTCTTCTTTAGGAGTTTTACGATTTTTAAGACCATATTCTAAATTTCCACGAACTGTCATATGGGGATAAAGGGCATAATTTTGAAAAACCATAGCGATATCACGATCAGCTGGTTCACGATCATTGATACATTCGTTATCAATGCATAATTCACCTGAGGTAACTTGTTCAAGTCCTGCTATAATACGTAATAAGGTCGATTTTCCGCACCCTGAAGGACCGACAAGAACAAGAAGTTCTTTATCGGCAACAGTTAAGTTTAAATCATCAATGACCAGAATGCCGTTGTCATACTGTTTTTTTATATTTGATAACTGGATTATGGCCACAATTACTTCTCCGTTTCAATAAGGCCTTTGATAAAAAGCCGCTGCATGAAGATAACAACAAGAACAGGGGGAACCATGGCAACAACCGATACTGCCATGAGTATATTCCATTGAGGATCATGTTGAAGTGATTCGACAATAAGCTGTTTTAAAATAATAAGGATCGTTTGATGATTTTGATCCGTTGTGATGATAAGAGGCCAGAGATATTGTATCCATCCATAAATGAACATAATGATAAATAAAGCAGCAATATTGCTTTTACTAAGAGGAAGAAGAATATCCATAAAAAATTTAACTGGACCTGCACCATCAACACGTGCCGCCTCTAAGAGTTCATCTGGAACAGTCAAAAAAAACTGGCGAAATAAAAATGTAGCGGTCGCAGATGCAATAAGTGGAATAATCATTCCACTATAGGTGTTGACCATCCCCAATTTTGCAACAATCTCATAGGTTGGAAGAATACGAACTTCGACAGGGAGCATCAATGTAACAAAAATAAGAACAAAAGCAGTTTTTCGGAAGGGAAAGCGCATGTAAATAATTGCATAAGCAGACAAAAGTGAAATAATAATTTTTCCAACGCTAATCCCAAGAGCCATAATGAATGAATTCATTAAGAGTGGCCAGAGGTTGGGCAAACCCAGCTGTGCAAGGCCATCACCAAAGATTGTTTTATAATTTTCCAGAGCATATTTCCCAGGCAAAAGAGGAAGTGTTCCTGAGTTAAATGCTGCTGAACTATGAGTTGATGCAATGATAGCAACATAAACTGGAAAGCAAATAATGATAATACCAACAATGAGAATAATATGGGTTAGAAATTTCAAAACAGGGCGATTTTCAACCATAATTTGTTTCCTAATATTGTACACGGCGCTCAATCCAGCGAAACTGGATAAACGTTAAGACAATAACCATCAACATCAATATTGTTGATTGTGCTGCTGATGCACCGATTATTTGATTTCTAAAGCCATCGTCATATACTTTATAGACGAGGATGCTCGTTGCACGCGCAGGACCTCCAGAAGTTGTATTATCAATAATACCAAAAGTATCAAACATAACATAATTGACATTGACAATAAGAAGGAAAAACGTCGTTGGTGAAATTTGCGGGAAAACCACTGTCCAAAATCGTTTAAAGGGACCAGCACCATCAATGGCGGCTGCTTCTATTTGAGAACGCGGAACAGATTGAAGACCTGTAAGAAAAAAGAGAAAATTGTAAGAAATTTGTTTCCAACTAGCCGCAATGACAATAAGAATCATTGCTTGAGTGCCATTAATACGATAATTCCATAGCACCCCTATTTTCTCGAGAAAAAAAGGGATAATTCCGATGGTGGGATGAAAGATAAACAGCCACAATATACCTGCCAATACTGGAGCAACAGCATAGGGCCAGAGCAAAAGCATTGTATAAGCCTTTTTTGCACGGATGACACGATCAACACAGACAGCTAAGAGAAGTGATATTGTCATTGAAGCGACAGTAACTGAGATGGAAAATACTGCGGTTGTAAAAAGCGATTGCCGATAAGTAGGATCAGAAAGAACGGTTAGATAATTCTCAAAACCAATAAAGGTTGTTGTAAAGCCAAAAGGGTCTTCACGCTCAAAAGATGATTTTATTGCTTGAGCAGCAGGCCAAAAGAAAAACAAAAAAGTCACAAGAAGCTGAGGAAAAAGCAGTCCGTAAGAAAGTAGACTATTTTTAAAATATGCATGTTTTTCTTGCATTCATAGGGCTCTTTAAATGTAGAGACTTTAAAAAAGTAAACAAAAAGGACTCAACCGTTTTTGTTGAGTCTTTAATGTTTAACAATAAAACGAAATTAATGATTAGATCTTTCAAATTCACGCAAGAGTTTATTTCCACGTTCAACGGTCTCATCTAAACCATCTTTCGGCGTTTTTGAACCACTAAGAACAGCTTCCAACTCTTGATCAAGAATGGCACGAATTTGTGGTAAATTACCAAATCTTATCCCTTTTGAGTTAACTGTTGGTGGATTAAGATTAATCTGTTTGATAGCTATATCCGCACCTGGCGTTTTTTCATAGAAATGTTGTTTTTTGCTCAATTCATAAGTCGCTTTTGTGGTTGGGAGATAACCTGTTTCCTGATGCCATTTTGCTTGATTTTCTGTTTTTGAAAGAAATTTAAGAAAAGCGGCTGCCCCTGCATATTCCTTTGGAGTATGGCCCTTAAACGCCCAAATAGAAGCTCCCCCAATAACTGAATTTTGTGGTGCTCCTTCTGTATCCTTATAGTACGGTAGCATACCAACCCCCACATTAAACTGAGCTTCAGAAACAATTCCAGCATGTGATCCTGAAGATTGCATAAAAATTGCACAATTTTGTGCCATAAACATTGGTGTTGAATCTAATGCACCTGCTGGACCACCATAACGGAAAATACCTTGATCAGACCACTTTTTCAGGTCAGTCCACATACGCACTTGTAAAGGTCCATTAAATGTAAGTTCTGAATCAAGTCCTTTAAAGCCATTTTCCTTCGTTCCAAAAGGAACATTATGCAACGCTGAAAAATTTTCTATACCAATCCATTGAGCGGCATAAGCCATTGTAAAACCACAAGTTGCCGCTTTAGTCTCAAGAATTTTCTTGGAAAAGTTTTCTATATCTTGCCACGTTCTAGGAGGCTGTTCTGGATCAAGCCCTGCTTTTTTAAAGATATCTTTGTTATAATAAAGGATGGGTGTTGAAATATTAAATGGCATAGAGACGATACGTCCCTGTTCATCGGAGTAATAACCACTAATAGCAGGGAAATAATCTGTAGGATCAAATTCTTGTTTTGTATCAGCCATAAGTTGATAAAATGGGTAGATTGCACCTTTTGCAGCCATCATAGTTCCAGTACCAACGTCATAAATTTGAGCAAGTACTGGCTGTTTCTTTCCACGAAATGCTGCAATGAGTGAAATCAATCCCTCTTCATATTCACCGCGAAATGAAGAAACAACTTTATACTCAGATTGACTTGCATTAAAATCGTTAATGAGACTTTCAGTTTGCTTTCCCAATTCACCACTCATAGAATGCCAAAAGCTGATTTTTGTCTGTGCAAAACTTTCTGTCATCCCCGCTGTGGACATTATGATAGCAACCGTGGCCGCTATGGAAAGATAAAAACGACTCATGCTTCACCCTTTCTGAAGTGATGGAATACAAACTACCCCTAAATTTATAGTATTACACATGAACATGCTATGACAGTTTTATTTCAGAAACATATTCTCTCATTTAAACAGGAACCACCTAAAGGTCAAATGAATTTGTTTAAATTTATTTATTTTCTTTTATAAGCTTTCTTATGTATTCACGAAATACGCGTTTGTAACTATCTGAAAAAAGTGAGATGGCTTAAATAAGAAAAGTCACTTGGTAAAAAGATATAGATCGTAAATATCATTTCAATGACTATTTTAATATCTGGATTTACTTTTTTAAAAAGAATTGTTTATTCTTTTATTATTTGTCTTATAACTTTCGGCTTATAACTTTAACACGATGTTGCTACTGAATTTAAAGAAGAGACAAATAGAATTTTTTTAAAATTAAGAAAATCATTTTGAAGCGCTTAATAGTCTCTTTCCCTGTAACAAGATCACACCCCTCACGCAAAACAAAATGACACTGTATAACCAATTTCCATGCTGTTAAAAAATCTTTCAATACATCTACATTTCATGATAGCACCTATAAAATAAGCCCTAAAGCCTCTCCATTAAAGTATATAAGACTTTTTGTATGCCATCATTTTTACACTTCATAAAAGTGCAAAACGACATCATCATGTGCGATCCTAATGCTTCAACAAATCTTGCATTTAAAATACGTTAAATGAATATTTTTATTCTTTTCTCAATCATTTTTTATCCACACACCAACCCTGCTTGTAATGTGCAAACGAATGATTTTGATTGATTCATTGTAAAAATATTTGAAATAAGAGAATCTTACGTATTAAGGTCTCTTACTCACATGAATAAAATATTAATTATGATTATAAATCAATGTATTATTGTCGTATATTAGATAATTTTTCTTCTTTCATTACGCTAACTTTATGAAGATATATAGTTCCTTTTGTGTTGATGTATTTTTACCTTTGTGCACACAATTGCAATGCGAGATCAGGTTGATCTGTCGTAATATAATGTACAGGCATATCAAGCCAATATGATAACCGAGCTTTTCCATTAATTGTCCATACCCCTACAGTAAAACCAGCCTCAAGAGCTGATTCAATAAAGTTCTGTGAAACAATAGAGCCATCTAAACTTAGATCAGAATAACCTAATTGCTTCCATTCAGAAAAATGACGGTACATATCACCTTCGAAATTATCAACACATGGACCAGATGGTATTCCTGCTTCAATAAAAGGACGAAGGATAAAAGGATCAAAACTAATAGCAGAAACCCGTTCTGATAAATTTCGGCTTTTTATTAGCGCAAGCGCTTTTTGGGATAATATTGTTTCGCGCTCCACTTCACCGCATGTCTTGATTTCAAGATGCAATGCAACATTCGTTGGTGCTAAAAGATCAAGCACTTCTTCTAATAAGGGAGGTGCTTCTTGGCTTCCTTTTACGCAGAGTTGTTTGCGTGTTTCATTATCAATGTCGTGAATATACCCCTTTTTTCCAACCAATTGGTCTAGACGGAAGTCGTGAAAGACAACCACTTCACCGCTTTTTAGCAAATGAACGTCGCATTCAACTTCATCAACACCTAACGCTATAGCATTATTAAATGCCGAAAGGGTATTTTCAGGATAAAGATGAGCTCCTCCACGGTGTGCAACAATTTTTTTCTCAGACATGCAAAATCCCACACTTCTCAATTTTAAACGATATTGACGTACAGATTGCCAGATAAAAGCTTATATCATATGAAAATACACAATCATTTTTAAATGATTTTTTCTACACTTTTCGAATATCAAACCCTCAGTCATATTTTATTCTGAAAAAGGCTTATCCTTCATTTCAATTATTCCCATTCAATGGTACCAGGAGGCTTTGAGGTTACATCATACACAACACGATTAATTCCTCTAACTTCATTAATAATACGTGCTGCTGTCTTACTTAAAAATGCCATATCATAAGGATAAAAATCAGCGGTCATTCCATCTACAGATGTGACGGCGCGAAGAGCACAAACAAATTCATAAGTGCGATCATCCCCCATAACACCAACAGTTTGAACTGGAAGAAGAACAGCAAAAGCTTGCCAAATTTCATCATAAAGTCCGGCCTTACGGATTTCCTCAAGATAAATAGCATCTGCTTCGCGTAAAATTTCTAATTTTTCACGTGTTACAGCACCTGGACACCGAATTGCAAGGCCGGGACCTGGAAAAGGATGGCGACCAATAAACTGCTCCGGTAGCCCTAACTCTCGCCCTAGCGAGCGAACCTCATCCTTAAAGAGTTCACGCAACGGTTCTACAAGTTTCATCTTCATCTGTTCTGGTAGTCCACCCACATTATGATGGCTTTTAATGGTTACCGTTTCACCAATAGCAGACACACTCTCAATGACATCTGGATAAAGTGTTCCTTGTGCTAAAAACTCTGCACCTCCTATTTTTTTCGTTTCTTCTTCAAAAACTTCAATAAAAAGGCGACCAATTGTTTTGCGTTTTTTTTCTGGATCTGTCTCACCTTTTAAAGCATTAAGAAACACATCAGCAGCATTAACGTGAATAAGCTCTATATTATAATGATCACGAAAGAGCGTGAGAACTTCTTCAGCTTCATTCTTGCGCATCAGCCCATGGTCTACCAAAATACATGTCAGTTGATCTCCTATGGCTTCATGAAGGAGTACCGCTACAACAGATGAATCCACTCCCCCTGAAAGACCACAAATCACACGACTTTTCCCAACTGTTTGTCGTATTGTCGCAATTGCCTGCTCACGATAAGAAGCCATTGACCAATTACCTTTAATAGCAGAGATCTTATGAACAAAATTTTGCAAAAGTTTTGTACCATCTGGTGTATGGATAACTTCAGGATGAAACTGTACCGCATAAAAATGCCTTTTCTCATCAGCAATAGCCGCATAGGGAGCACCTTTTGAGGTTCCTATGACACGAAAACCTTCCGGTAAAGCTGCCACACGGTCACCATGGCTCATCCATACTTGATAACGAGAACCTTTTTTCCACACTCCATCAAAAAGGGCACTCTCTTCTTGAACTTCCAAAAAAGCGCGCCCAAATTCACGCTCATGTCCAGCTTCAACCTTTCCTCCAAGCTGAATACACATGACTTGTTCACCATAGCAAATACCCAGAATCGGAACACCCGCCTCAAAAATTTCCATTGGAGCACGCGGAGAGCCCTCATCAATAACGGAATAAGGACTCCCTGATAAAATAATAGCTTTAGGATTTATGCGGCGCACAGCTTCTAAAGCCAATTGAAAAGGAGTAATTTCACAATACACTCCCATTGCTCGTACCCTTCGTGCAATAAGTTGTGTAACTTGTGAACCAAAGTCAATAATAAGAACAGTGTCTGGATGTGATATGCTCATAGAAAACCAATCAACAATTGTAAAAGAAAACTCATGAGAGTTATGATTCAATCTTTCTCTTTTCACAAGCCTGTTTTCTTAAGAAAAAGATTATTCTCGTAAAGTTTATGATAAAAAGTGCAAAAATATGGATCAATGTTTTTTTTGCAACACAGATAAAAAGAACCCATCTGTTTCTGTTGTGGCCGGCGACAAAGTAAGTCCATAATTTGAAAAAACTGGTTGCACAGGAGAAAAACTAAAATGTTTCTGCCAAAGCGCTGGCATATCCATTGGAGAAAAATGAGAATGTTGTTGAAGGAAATGGGAAATTTGTTCCTCATTTTCATCTGTAAAAAGAGAACAGGTAATATAGATTAGGCGCCCATTTGGCTTAAGATAAGCTATCGCTTCATTCAAAATATCCCTCTGTTCTGTTTGGCGTTGTTTCACTTGTTCTAATGTTAAACGCCATTTCGCATCTGGACGACGACGCCATGTTCCTGTCCCACTACATGGTGCATCTAGTAGAACTCTATCCATCTGGCCTATTAATGGCTTCAATTCTTCTTTTTGTGCTCGTGTTTGTACATTACGAACACCAGCACGTCGAAGACGATCAAAAATAGGAGCTAGGCGCACTTTATCAAAATCATAAGCATAAATTTGCCCACGATTGTTCATATCGGAAGCTAAAGCTAATGTTTTGCCCCCAGCACCTGCACAATAATCTAATACCTGCATGCCCTCTTGCGCTTCCACAAGGTGAGCAACAATTTGAGATCCTAAATCCTGTATTTCAAAGTGTCCTTTTTGAAAAGCTGGTTCCACTTGAACATTGGGATGACGATTAAACTTTTCAATCGGTGCAATTCTTAAAGCTTGCCCAAACCATGGAAAAGATTTAAGTTTGGTTTTTGCTAATTCTTTCAGCACCTTTTCTGGTGTTGCCTTTAGGTTATTTACCCGTAGGTCTAAAGAAGGACGCGTTGCTAACGCAGCCGCTTCAGTGATCCAATTATCACCAAATAAAGGACGCAGATGCGCTTGACACCATTGCGGAATATCACCACGAATATAGTCTGGAGCATCCACTAATTGCTGACCTTGCCACGATTTACGCTGTTTAGCCCCTAATAACTGCGGTGCAAACCGATCTTCTGCCAACTCACCGTCAATTTGCTCCAGCGTCATTTTTCCAGAATCTAATAAGGCACCAAAAACGATATCTCGGATATCATCACTCTCCATACGCCATTGTAAAGAATAACGTCGTCTTAAAACATCATAAACGATTGTACCAATAGCTGCACGATCACCTGCTCCAGCAAAGCGATGAGAAAGACCCCAATCCTTTAAAGCTTCTCCTACTGGGCGATGCTTCATTTCTATCTCTGTGAGAACATCTATTGCTGCTTGCAAACGCCCACCTAATCGCATTCATTTCTCCCATTAAAATAATAAAATTTTAAATCATCTAAAAAAATAATATTATCGCCTTCTTGCCAATGAAACCTTCTCAACGCCATAAAAAATTTACATTCAATATTAAAATGATCTGATCATACTTTTTTATAAGATCCAATTTAGAGTATCTAAATTTTTCCTTTCATCTTCTGCCCATTCGTTTTTTATCCTTCTACCTCTTATACTAAAAGATACGTAGCCATCCATAAAAAACTTATTTCCGCCATGCATTACGAAAAAAACAAACTCTTTAATTTATTTGCGTAAAATAAAGTTTACGAGGATTGTCTGAACAATAGAAAAAATCTTCTCATAAAATTAAACAAGCTCATCTTACGTTCAACAAAAAATTAACTTTTTAGAAAATGCTTGGAACCACTATTTGGCATGACCGTTTTTACTCTAATGGCAACTGCCAGACAATTTTAAAGGAGAAAATAATGACTTATAATAATGGAAAAACAACTTCGTCTAAAAGCCGTCATAATACAACGCCCTCAAACAACGGAAAGAAATCCGTCCAAAGTGATCAGACAAACACTCGCCAACGTGCGTCAAAGACTGGACGGAAGACAACAAAAAGTTAATTCTAATTTTATATAACTTATTTCATATAGTCTTAACAGAAAGAATTAGAATTTTAACCTCTAATTCTTTCCTTTTTGGGATTATTACACCAAATTACAAACAGAAAAAAGCGCAGTCTCTCTTTCTTGTTCTCGGAAAATTTTATATTTATGCAATATGATATTAGGCTCTTGTATCTTTAAACTGGCCCACGATAATTTGGACTCTCTCGTGTGATAGAAACATCATGCGTATGACTTTCATGGAGTCCCGCATTCGTAATACGTACAAACGTTGCTTTTTCACGAAACTCTACGAGATCTTTTGCTCCAACATACCCCATCGAAGCACGAAGTCCACCAGCAAGCTGATGTAGAACTGATGCTATAGGACCTTTATAAGCCACCTGCCCCTCCACACCTTCAGGAACCAACTTAAGTTCATCACGAACATCATCTTGAAAATAGCGATCTGCCGATCCTCGTGCCATAGCACCAACAGATCCCATGCCGCGATAAGCTTTAAAGGATCGTCCTTGATAAAGATAGACTTCGCCAGGACTTTCTTCTGTACCCGCTAAAAGAGAGCCAATCATAGCAGCACAAGCCCCACCTGCTAAGGCTTTAGCAAAATCACCCGAAGCTTTTATCCCCCCATCAGCAATAACGGGAATGCCCGCTTTTTCAGCAACTTCTGCAGCATTCATAATGGCTGCAAGCTGAGGAACACCAACACCTGCAACAATTCGCGTTGTGCAAATAGAACCAGGACCAATCCCAACTTTTATAGCATCCGCACCACTGTCAATCAAAGCCTGTGTTGCTTGAGCAGTCGCCACATTACCAGCAATAATAGCTGGAGAAAACATCATTTTTTTAATACGCTCAACAGTGTCTAATACACGCTGAGAATGTCCATGTGCAGTATCAATTACTAGAATATCAACGCCTGCATCAATTAATCGTTCAGCCCGCTCAAACCCATCGTTCCCTACACTACTTGCAGCTGCAACACGCAAGCGACCTTGTGAATCTTTGGCAGCGTTTGGATTTAATTTTGCTTTTTCAATATCCTTAACTGTTATCAGTCCGACACAACGATTCTGTTCATCCACAACTAATAATTTTTCAATACGATGATGATGTAAAAGATACTTCGCTTCACTGAGTTGAACATTTTCACGCACTGTGATTAAATTTTCATGCGTCATTAATTCATAAATTTTTTGTTTAGGATCCGATGCAAAACGCACATCCCTATTTGTCAAAATGCCAACAAGCCGTCCAGCAGTTTCACCTTTAGCACCATTTTCAACAACCGGAATACCGGAAATACCATGAGAGCGCATCAAAGATTTTGCTTCTTCAAGTGTTGCATCTGGTCCAATGGTGACTGGATTAACAACCATACCAGATTCAAACTTTTTTACTTGGCGAACTTCTTCTGCCTGCTCTGCAGGAGACATATTACGATGAATAACCCCAAGACCACCAGCTTGAGCCATAGCAATTGCCAAACGCGATTCTGTTACCGTATCCATTGCCGCAGAAAGCAATGGCAAATTGAGCTTAATATCCGCTGCAATGCGCGTACTGAGATCCACTTGACTAGGCATAACAAGAGAATGACCGGGTTGTAAAAGTACATCATCAAAAGTCAGTGCCAATGCACCTGTCCCCGTTTCAACAATCTTTGCCATATCAAAATTCCTTTTATAATAAAACACCGCAAGAAGCTTTAAAATACAACTGCGGTTCTCATACATGGTAGATTGGCAAAAAATTATGCCATGCTACAAACAAAATGAAAAGAAAAATAAATATTTTTTTTAAGTGTGGTTTATAAAAATTTACAATTGTGATTCAATAGGTAACCAACTTATTATTTTTGCAAATGCGCGACGCCAAAAATTGCTTTCTGGCTCATAGTCAATGCTATATTTTTTTTCATTTTCAATAAAATCCCAATAAATACGATTATTATCACCAAGACGCAGATGATAGCTCATTTCCCCTGTGGTTTCTTCAGAAAACAACAAATCTAATCTTGCTGTAATGGGAGCACATTCAAAAAGAATGCCCATTTCTGTATTTAATGATGCTGATCTTGGATCAAAATTTAAAGATCCAATAAAAGCTGTTTTACGATCAATTAAAAAAGCTTTGGCATGTAAACTTGCCTTACTCGATCGAAACAATCGTAACCCATGAGTATTGCCTTCCGCTTTTAATTCATAAAGATTAACACCACTTTTCAACAATGCCTTACGATAAGGTACATAACCACCATGCACTAATGCTACATCAGTAGCAGCTAAAGAATTTGTCAGAATTTTGACATCAACACCCTTTGAAACCAAATTACTAAAATTCTGCGTGCCAACCTTACCAGGAACAAAATAAGGTGACGTAATCTGAACCGTTTTTTGGGCATTTCCAATAACCTTTGAAAGTGCCTTCATAAGCCAATTGCTTGCTTTTTTACGCAATGCTTTTTCTGGAGGATCAGAAAGAACAACAACTTTGTCTGCTAAAAATAACCGCTTTCCTGTTTGGATAAAACAATTAAAGTTAATGTGCTCTTTGACATAATCTAAATAAACTTTTGCAACCTTGGAATCACGAAACTTTCGTAATTTATCTTTCCAATAGCTAAGATCACTTGCGCTTTTAGGAACAACCAAAGTATGAATTGGCAAAACAACAGCACTATTCCAAAAATCATCAAAGATACTTTCTACCTTTTTAACAGAAGGACCGATTAACATCAAATCTAAATCTCGAAAATGGGATTCTTTACCAGCATCAAAATAAGAATCTGCAAGATTACGTCCTCCTACAAAAGCGACCCTGCCATCAACAATAAAAGCTTTATTATGCATTCTACGTGTTACAGTAATTGCCCGTAATATAATTTCTAAACCACGGCGTAAACCACCTTTACGCGATCGCCCTGGATTAAACATTCTCACCTCAATATAAGGATGTTTATCTAGTGCAATATAAGCTGGATCACGTGCCTGAGCATTAATATCATCCAAAAGAAGCCGTACCCGAACCCCTCGATCAGCTGCCTCAACTATTTCACTTAATAATAGGCGCCCCGTTAAATCATCATCCCAAATATAATACATCAGATCAAGGCTACGTCCAGCCTCTGCAGCTCCTATTGCCCGAACACAAAACGCATCCAAATTGCTGATAATGAGGGAAAGGGCATCTTTATCAATCCCCAATCCATTTTCTTTCTCAGCTAATTGACTGACGATACGATCAAGCTTAGTTTCATCTTTCTGAAGAGGTAACGCATAAGAACATTTTCCCCTAGCATTTTTCACAAAACGCCCATAGGTGTAGATTGCCAACATAGATGCAATAAAAAAAAAGAGGACAAAACCAATAACAATCTGTAAAAGAGTCAAAGAGGGCAAACTTTCTATTTTAAACTATCACATCATCAGTAATGCAAACGATAACACTAATCACTTTATCTTAATCGTATAGCAGGTAAAATGCCACTTCTTGCTTAAGAGAGTATAAATTTAATATTGATGATACAAAAATTTTAGCGGTAGTATTTAAAAGTTTTTAAAAATGCTTCTCTGTTTTAATAAATGTAAACTTAACTAAAATTGTATAAATTGAAACAAACGATTAAAATAGTCACATAAAATTTATATTTGATTTAAATCAACAAAATCATCCACTATAGATAAATTTTACAATAAATGATTGTTTTCTTCAGCTTTCCCCCACGGACTTTATCAAAATTCACTCTATTTTTTGAAACGCTTGCTTGTCATGAAGAGAAATTTGTTATGAATTTACTTTCGTTCTTGATTTCTTATTGCTCTCAATTCTTCCATTTTTCTATAAAGTGTAGAGCGACCAATATGAAGGCGACGCGCAATCTCACTCATATGTCCTTTATAATGTTTAATCGCTTTCTCTATAATATCATGCTCCATTTCTGCAAAAGTACGTACATGCCCATCAGTATTCAAAAATTTTATCGATTCTTGCTCATTATCTTCTTGCATATTACCCTCAATGATATTGGGAACATTCATTAATGAATTTCCCATTAATTGCGGAAAATCTCGAACAGTTAATAACGGTCCTTCACTGAGTAAAATCGCACGAAATAAAAAGGTTTCAAGCTCATTTCTATTGCCAGGCCAATCATACTGCATAAGCAAGGAAAGAGCAGAGCCTGCTAAACCATGGACATGTGATCGCCCTGTTTCTGTGATAATGCGATCAATCAAACGTTGTGTGATCTCTGGAAAATCATCCCTTAATTCTCGTAAAGCAGGAACGCTAATAGACAAGTGAGAAAATTGTTCAAACAAACTATGCAAAAAAAAGTTCTCATTAACCAAGTCCTTTAAACGCGATGTTGAAATAGCGATGATCCGAAAAGGAAAAAAATCTCCTTTTGTATCCCTTTCCCTTTCTTTAAGGTAATGAGCAAACCGTTTTTGCTGTATGGGCTCAAGTCGATCAATATCACAAAGGCAAAGTGTCCCTTTTTCAAGAGAAGAAACCAATGGTAGGAATTCTTTAAACCACTGCTGATTTTCTTCTTCTGGATCAACGATGGCTGAACATTGAAAGCGAACAAAAACACCCTCCGAAAATAATCCCTCATGATGAATAATCCGAGCTAATGTCTCACGTCCTGTTCCAGCTTCTCCCTCTATCAAAAGATTCTGTAAAGAAGTTGCTGCTTGTCTCGATTGTTCTAATACTATCTGCATAGCTCTACTTTTTACGCAAAGATCAGAAAACCGTAAATGATTCTCTTTTTTTCGCCGAATATCTCGAACCTCATGCTCCAAGGCAGAAATAAGAGCAAGGATATCCAAAGTAACTCTTACACGTAATAATGTTACTGGATGGATCCAATAATCAATAGCTCCAGCTGTTAAAGCTTTCTGGAGTAAATGCTGATTCTCTTGTTGTGCTATAACGACAATAGGAACAGAAACACCAGCAACTCTAATCATTTTAATCAAATCGCTCACACTCAAATCACTCATAACGACATCAAGGAGTGCAAGCACAATGTTTTTACGCCTGTGTAAAAGATCAATCGTACGGAGACCATTTTCTGCTTCAATGACACGATAACCAAAACCTCGCAGCATAGAAGAAAGTTCTATACGTCTTCCATAATCTTCACTCGCAACAAGAATGGGACCAACCATAATGTCAATAATCTCCTTTGAGACTACTTAGCAGCTTAATATAAAAATTGTTGTAAACCATAAGAAATATTTTACCTCTTGTGTTTCACTTACGAAATTCATCAAGCTGTCAATTAAATACAACATTAAGGCATTTTTTTCCATTTTTTTGCTTTTTCATTGATTTTTATCAAATTTTTCATATTGACTCATGGGGTAATTTAATAATGTTATAGAAACTAGAGAGCAAAATAATCTAAATAGAGTGCAATAAATGAAACATACCTATCATATTTTATGTCTTACAATTACCGCCTTGCTGTTAAGTGCCTGTAACTTTTCGCGATATTATAACTCAAATATGCCAACTGGAATTGATGGAAAATGGGTTGATGAGAATGGTATTATTTCTTCTTTCCACAATGGTGTTTTTGAAACGCATGCAGCAGATACAGAAGAAAAACTATCAGAAGGAGCATATAATTATCTCAATGCCCAAAATATAGAAATTGAAATACGCTCTATTCTCCGTGGAACAATTTCTAGAGTCAATTGTACAATGTCATATGACGCCACACAACTTCTCTGCACCTCACATACAGGAGCACAGTTTTTCCTTAAGCGGAAATCTTAACAAAGTACAAGGGAAACCTCTCTTAAGAACAGAGGGAGCACACACATTAAGCAGGAGGCGATATCCTTTCTCCTCCTGATAGAAAATCCTCTCTAAAATACGCAAAGAGGCTAGTATAATCTTTACCCTGAAAATTTTCTAAACATTATGAAATGCGTAAAATAATCATTTTCTTCCACAAAATATCAGTAAAGCCACCTCACAATAAAATTGTAACTTTGTATCATTCAATCTATTTCAACCTAAAATAACATTTTATTTGATAGGGAAGCTTAATCTAAGCAGCGCCAATGCGCAAAAGATCATGAAAATGAACAATTCCTATCGGTTTTTTATCTTCAACCACAAAAAATGCACCAATCTGATGATCATTAATAAAAGCTGTTGCTGCACCAACAAGTGTATTTGGCTTTACAACTTTAGGAGCTTTGGTCATCACCTCGTCAACATTAAATTTTGATAAATTAAAATGAATGTTACGTGCAAGATCGCCATCAGTTACAATTCCGATTAGTTCACCTTCTTGATTCACAACACCAACACAACCAAAATGTTTTTCCACCAAAACATTCATCGCTTCAGTCATAGCTGTTCCCTGCATAACCAAAGGAATATTATCACCCTCATGCATAATATCACACACGTATTTAAGGCTTGCACCAAGAGAACCACCAGGATGATATATTTTGAAATCCGTTGCGGTAAAACCACGCATTTCTAAAAGAGAAACCGCTAATGCATCTCCCATTGCCAATTGCATAATTGTTGAAGTTGTAGGGGCTAAACCATGGGGGCAAGCCTCTTCTATCTTTGGTAATAATAGTACAATATCAGCTTGTCGTCCTAACACAGAGTGCTTACTTGATGTCATCGCAATAAGGGGGATACGAAAACGCGCCGCATAACTCATAATACCACTTAACTCTTGAGTTTCACCAGACCATGATAAAGCAAGAATAACGTCATCAGAGCCAATCATACCAAGATCACCATGATTGGCTTCTGCAGCGTGAACAAAAAAGGCAGGTGTTCCAGTTGAGGCTAAGGTTGCTGCAATTTTTGTCCCTATATGACCACTTTTTCCAAGACCAGTAATAACCACATGTCCACGAGCATTTCTAATAGTTTGAACAGCCGCTTCAAAAGAAGAAGAAAGACTTTCCAGAAGAGCTTTTTCAAGAGCTTCAAGCCCCTGCTTTTCACTAGCAAGTGTTTTAAGCGCTGATGCTACTGCACCTTGCAAAGCCATATGAGGAGACGGTATTGTCATAATCAAATTCGATCAATAAAATTAAGTGAGGGATCTATATCACTTTTCAACATTAATGGTTTCCAGTAAATTTTTCAATGAAGCAGAAACGTGGCTGTGCATATCAGCGCGTGCCAAAGAAAATGCAACGTTGGCTTCAATAAAACCAGCTTTAGAACCGCAATCAAAAGTGCGCCCTTTTACTTGCAAACCCCAAAAATCTTGCTCATTTGAAAGCCGCATCATAGCATCTGTTAATTGAATTTCATTTCCTGTTCCCCGTTCTTGAGTGGAAAGAATATTAAAAATTTCTGGCTGCAAAATATAACGTCCATTGATGTACAAATTTGATGGTGCCGTTCCTTGTGCCGGTTTCTCTACCATTTTTGTGATTTCAAAACCATTTGCAATCTGTTTGCCTTTCCCAACAATACCATATTTATGTGTTTCTCTAGGATCGCATTCCTGAACTGCTATAATATTCCCCCCACCCACCTTTTCATAAAGGCTCATCATTTCAGAAAGACAGCCCTTTTTCGCCTGTATCAACATATCGGGTAATAATAAAGCAAAAGGTTCCCCTGCAACTAATTCACGCGCACACCAAAGAGCATGCCCTAATCCCAAAGGTTGTTGTTGCCGAGTGAAAGAAGTTGACCCTGGTAATGGCTGTAAACGGTATAAGTGTGCAAGATCTTCTTTCTTTCCACATTCAGCAAGTGTCGTGTATAATTCAACTTGCGCATCAAAATAATCCTCAATGACTGCTTTGTTACGTCCAGTCACAAAAATAAAATGCTCAATACCAGCTTCCCTCGCCTCATCCACAACATATTGAATAACAGGTTTATCAACAACTGTTAGCATTTCTTTAGGAATCGTTTTTGTCGCAGGAAGGAAACGCGTACCAAGACCTGCTACTGGGAATACTGCTTTCCGGATTTTACGCACACTCACCCTCCTCAATGAATTCATATAACTTTTTTGTTTTATTTATCATATGTTTTTACGAAATGGTAAAAAAGATATCTTATTGTTTTGATTATCATTATAATGGGCAATCAAAATGTAAAAAGAGTCTGAGAATTTATTGAAAGGATTAAAATGAGTTATTTATTTCAGTTTTTTCCTCTTCTTGATCATATTATCGATTAAACTAAATACAAAATAAAGTTATTGCACATCTAATGAATTGAATATTAATGGGGATTTCAAAATGCAAAAAACAGAATTGAAGACTTTCTCTTTTTTAGAGAAGTCAATAGCTTGGAGAACTCTTTTCACTGTCTCTGCCGTTATTTTTTCTGCTTTTTTTATGTTTTTTATATCCCTTTCATATGCTGATAGCGGATTTAAACACTGGATTAAAGAATTTAAAAAAATAGCTATTGCTCACAATATTACCCCTTCTACGTTTCATATGGCGTTTAAAGGTGTTAATGCCATTGATCCTGAAGTTCTAAAAAGCGCCGCATACCAACCGGAATTTGTTGCTCCTTCCTGGAACTATTTCGATAATCGTGTCCATGATATCGCAATTGTGGAAGGACGGCGCCAAGCAAAAAAATGGAACAAATGGCTTCTTCAAATTGAAGAACGTTTTGGTGTTGACCGTAATATTCTGCTTGCTATTTGGTCAATGGAAAGCAATTATGGGAAAATTTTAGCCAATAAAAGTGTAATGCGTGATGCCATTCGCTCACTTGCAACCCTAGCCTATGCCGATAAAAAACGCGAAAAATACGCATATACACAGCTGATTGCTGCTATGAAAATTCTACAAAGTGGTGAAATTAAACGCTCTCAACTCACTGGATCTTGGGCCGGAGCATTGGGACATACACAATTTATTCCAAGCAGTTATCTCGCCTATGCTGTTGATATAAATCAAGATGGACGGCGTGATATCTGGAACTTTGTTCCAGATGCTCTGGCTACTGCTGCTAACCTTCTCCACAAAAATGGCTGGCAACCTAATCTTATTTGGGGAGTAGAGGTAAAAGTGCCGCAGGGGAAAAACCTTCCTGAAGGCTGGTATTCCTTTGAACAATGGAAAAAATTAGGTGTAAAACACGCAAATGGGCACCCTCTTCCTACATCAGCTGAACAAGCAATATTAAAATATCCAGATGGAGCAAAAGGACCTATATTTTTAGTCACAAAAAATTTCTTTGTTCTGAAACATTATAATAATGCAGATCGTTATGCGTTTGCTGTTTCCCTTCTTGCTGATCGTATTGCTGGACATCTTGGATTAGTGCATGATTGGCAAAGACCTTTTCAGCCTATTACCTTCCAAGAGTGCAAAGAACTGCAATCTCGCTTAAGTGCATTGGGATATTATAAAGGAGATATTGATGGACAAATCGGAACAGCCTCTCGCAAAGCAATCAAAGCTTTTCAGCTGCATTACGGTCTAAAAGAAAATGGATATCCATCATCTCAAGTGCTTTTTCTCCTTCGCAAACAATAATGGAAACTAAGGTTTTGTCTTCTTTTCGCCTGATATACTTGACATTATTGCTGTTTTCACTTTCTATTGTGGGGATCTTACAGCCATCCCCAAGTAAAGCAACGAACTTCTTCAAATGGTTATCACAACAAAACAAACAGACACAGCAGCCACCGCAAATTATAGAACAAAAAATAGACAAGCCGCAAAAAAAGATCGTAACACAAAAAAACATACAAAAGCTAAAAAATGAGAATGCAAAACGCATTCTTGTTGTAGGGGATTTTGCAGCCTCCGCTGTTGCCGATGCACTTAAAAAGTTTTTTATAAATAATAGCGATATCGTTATCATGAACAACACAATACCAGCTTCCGGCTTAGTTCGAACGGATTATTATTCTTGGCAAAGCAATATTTCTAAACTCATTGACCAAAATAGCCCCGATGTTATTATCATGATGATCGGTGCAAATGATAATCAACCCATCACAGACTCTCATAACATGATTAACACAGATCAGTCAGAATGGATACGCATCTACAAACAAAGAATTATCGAAATTACTGAAAGTCTTCACGCCTCTGGAAAATCATGGATATGGATAGGTCAACCTTCTTTTGGAAATGACCTTTTGACACAAAAAATGAAAATTTTTAATGCGCTCTATAAACAAGAAACAGAAACAGCAGGAGGGTATTTTCTCGATATCTGGAGCGGCTTTAGTGATGAAGAAGGAATTTTTTCTTTTTCAGGCTATGATATTAATGGAAAAACAACCAAATTACGCACCAATAATGGCATGCATTTCACCCCTGAAGGAAAGAAAAAAATTGCCTCTTATTTAGAAAAACCATTGAAAAATATTTTAAATTTTCACGCCTTTTCTCATGAAAATTCATACTCAACCGATAAAGCTATTCAAAAACTTATACAAGAATCAGAGAATCAAGAGCGGAGTAAAATTATGCGTCAGCTTCCAATGAACCTCGATGATATGGTACAAAAAAACACTCACCTTTTAGGCAAAAGAAAGTCAAGTTTTATAAAAAAATCATGGTTTCCACCAAATGGGCATCAAAAAGATCGAGCTGATAATTTTTCTTTCCCATAATGTCTATTTAAAATACAAAATCTATTTTCCTCTATAAACAAAAAGCGAATAAGATAAAAAACTCTGTTTACAGAGCTATAATGAAGAGAAAATTTGCATAAATCGCAACTGTACCTTTCGAATAATATGAAAACGGCATGGTGGTTAACCATACCGTTATATCTTATAGTCCACGTTTGTTAATCATTGCCTCTGGTAAAGGCATTCGTCCCCGAAAAGCTTTATAAAGCTCCTCTGGATCACGACTTCCTCCAGCGGAGTAAATAAAACGTTTCAACTTATCAGCAAGCTCTGAATTAAAAACATCTCCCGTTTCTTCAAAAGCTTGAAAAGCATCAGCATCAAGCACTTCCGACCACATATAAGAATAGTAACCAGATGCATAACCATCTCCCGCAAACACGTGCATAAAATGTGGGGGACGATGACGCATAATAATTGTATCAGGCATTTGCAGCTTTTCTAATTCTTGGCGTTCAAACACTGTTGGATCAGTGACTGTTTCGCCTTGATGAAAAGCCATATCCACTAAAGCTGATGAGATAAATTCAACGGCAGAAAATCCTGCATTAAATGTCTGTGCTACTAAGACTTTATCTATCAACTCTTGTGGCATAGGATGACCTGTTTTTGTATGTATAGCATAAGATTTTAATATCTCTGGTACTGTTAACCAATGTTCGTAAAGTTGAGAAGGTAGCTCAACAAAATCACGTGAAACAGATGTTCCCGACACAGATGGCCATGTGACATCAGAAAGCAAACCATGCAATGCATGTCCAAATTCGTGGAAAAGCGTACGTGCATCATCAAGTGATAAAAGAGCAACTTCCCCTTTAGGTGGTTTAGCAAAATTACAAACATTGTAGATAATAGGCTTTTGTCCGCCATCCAATTTATGTTGTGATTGCAAACTACTCATCCACGCACCGGAGCGTTTTGAAGAACGCGCAAAATAATCACCAATAAAATGCCCAAGTAGACTTCCATCAGACTTTTTTACTTCCCACAAACGTGCATCAGGATGCCAAAGTGTAACAGCGTTTTTTTCTTCAAATGTAATGCTAAAGAGTTTTTCGGCTACCCCAAAAGCCGCTTTAATCATAAGATCAAGCTGAAAATAATATTTAATCTCAGCGCTATCGAAAGAAAGTTTTTCAGTGCGAAGTCTTTCAGCATAATAACGCCAATCCCAAGCAGCTAAAGATTCATTGCTGCCCTGATTGTTGGCAAAATTTTGTAAGTCAATTTGCTCAGTAGAAGCTTTCGCTCTTGCGCGCTCCCATACAGGCATAAGCAAATCCATAACGGAATCAACACTTTTAGCCATAGTATTATCGAGCTTCAAATCTGCGAAAGATTTATATCCCAATAATTTAGCCTGCTCATCTCGAAGCGCAACAATCTCTACAATAATTGTTTTATTATCATTCTTGTTATTATTTTCACCACGTTTAGCCCAAGCTTGGAATGCAACCTCACGCAAATCACGACGATCAGAGAATTTTAAAAAAGGTTCAACAATCGAACGTGCTAGTGTTAATGCATACGCTTCTTCATTGCCTCTTTCACACGCAATTTCCTTCATTGAAGCAATGAGATCTTGCGGTAAACCAGATAAGTCTGTTTGTTTTAAAAACAGAATCCATTCAGCTTCATCATTTAAGACATTTTGTCCAAAAGTAGCATTTAAAAAAGCAAGTCTTTCATTAATTTCCAAAAGCCGTTTCTTAGCTTTTTCATCGAGTTTTGCCCCATGACAAACAAACTTTTTCCACCATAATTCAAGAACACGTGTTGTTTCACTCTCAAATGTGCCCAGCTGCGACTGTTTATAAAGTACATCTATTTTCGCAAATATCCGCGCATCCATCATCATTTTTGAAGAATAACGAGAAAGTTTTACAACGAACTCTTGCTCTAGCTGTTGAATTAATACATTCGTATGAGCACTGGTGCGTAAGAAAAATATTGAACAGACACGATCAAGCGCTTTGCCGCAAAGCTCAAAAGGCTGCAAAAAATTCTCAAGCGTTGGTGGTTCTTGCACCATCGCAATTGCCTCTAGTTCTTCTTCTGCTTCTTGAAGTGCCTGTTCAAAAGCGGGTTTAAAATCTTCGTCACTTATAGAAGAAAAATCAGGAAGACCTGAAAATCCCTTCCAGTCCAGCACTGCTGCTTTTGTCATAATACTTTATGTCTCCATTATAAATTTAAACTGTAACAATTATCTTTACGACACAAATTGATAACATACTAAAACTATTTCGTGAGTTTCAAAACTACCTTTCAAAACCCTATTGAATAAAAAAACCTGAAAATCGTAAAGTTCTTTCATTCAAACCATATTATATTGAAGCAATAAAGATTATTCGCTCGCACATCACAATAGAATTGCATATTAACAAAAACACTTGGAGAAAAGCATAATCTCCACTCTTTATAAAATATTGCTTTAGATTCTTTTGAAAATCGCAAACTACATTAAAGAAATGATGGTAAAATCAGAACTGATTTTTACATTTACGTTTTTATATTATCCTCAAATTAAGCTGTATTCTCGTTTTAGTGATTCAGAAACTTGTTTATAACTTATAATTTATCCTTGACTTTACTTCAAATATTAACAATTGGGAATATAGCTGGGGAGTTTTTTTAAATCTTCCATAAACTTTTGTTTTTATCTCATCTATTATCTAGATTTACAACTCTCCAACTCTTCAGGAGGTACTTTATCATGACTGAAATCAAAACGGCCTTCGACTTCAAAAAATTTTCTCCTGAAGCTCTCGCTGAAAAGTTAAAGAACCAGCATTTTGCAGACTCTATTGATATCATCAATGACCTCGATATCATGGAACGTGTAACTATTCTTAGTCTTCTGCCTCTTGATTATGTTATCGAACTTTTTGATAAACCAGAGCTTGAGCAACCTGCTGCCATCCTAGAACTTCTCCCTATAAATCGTGCTGTTGAAATTCTTGATGGCATGTCTGCCGATGCTGCTGCAGACGTCTTTCAAGAAATGGATAAGGAAACCCGTACACGACTTTATGCCTTGCTTAACCCCTTAACGCGCGCTGAACTTAAAAAACTCACCAGTTATCCTGATCATACAGCAGGAGCACTGATGACAACAGAGTTTATAGCCGTTCCTTCAAACTGGACCATACAAAAAACTTTGGATCACATTCGTGAGGTCGAGCGAACACGTGAAACAGTTTATACCAGCTATGTAATTGACCCCAAAACAGGTACTCTTCTCAAAGCTGTTTCCCTGCGTAACCTTATTCTTGCCTCACCTGATGAACAAATTCTTAATGTCCCTACCCATGACTCGCCCATTACAATATCACCTTTCACACATCATGAAGATATCGCACGCCTTTTCCAGCGCCATGATCTTCTCTCTGTGCCTGTAGTTGATGAAAGTAACCATGTCATTGGCATTGTAACCGTTGATGACGTGCTTGATACTATGGTCGATGAAATGAATGAAGATGCCTATAAATTTGGGGGTATGGAAGCACTTAATAAGCCCTATATGCAAATTAAGTTTCCTGAAATGATGAAAAAACGCGGAGGCTGGCTCGCTTTACTCTTTATCGGTGAAATGCTGACAGCAAGCGCTATGCAACATTTCGAAACAGAACTCGAAAAAGCGATTATTCTTACACTGTTCATACCTCTCATTATGAGCTCAGGAGGAAATTCCGGCTCACAGGCTACATCCCTTATTATCCGTGCATTGGCTTTACGTGAACTCACGTTGAAAGACTGGTGGAAAGTGATCATTCGTGAAATTCCAACAGGACTATCCCTTGGTCTCTTACTAGGAATTATTGGTGTTACGCGCATTGCTCTTTGGCAAAAACTAGGTATCTACGACTATGGCCAACATTGGATTGCTATTTCGACAACAGTGGGTACAGCTTTAGTTGGAATCGTTACCTTTGGTTCTCTTTCTGGATCTATGTTGCCTTTTATTCTTAAAGGTTTAAAATTTGATCCAGCAAGTGCTTCTGCTCCTTTTGTGGCAACTTTAGTAGATGTCATGGGCATTATAATCTATTTTTCTGTAGCTTCTCTCATTTTGTCAGGAACTCTTCTTTAAACATGTAAAGTAAAAACTCTTACTTATGGAAAAATCTTGTCATGTAACCTAAGATTCTTTCCATAAGAGAATAAGCTTTATTATTTATTTTCTAGCGCACCGCTCTATAGATAATTTATTATTTTTTTGAATAACAGCTCCGAATAACGTAATTTTACCTCATCATAAAGCTTCTCATATTAAATCGATTAAAGTCATCTTCTTGCCAGTCACAAACGAGATCGGTGTATGTCTAAAAACTATTCAAGAAAAAATAAAATACTTCTTATATCCTCTCTCTCTCGTATCAAAAACTGGCGCAATATTGACAGCTGAGAAAGAATAATCATGATGATACTCAACAGGCTTTATATTTCTTCACAAAGGCGTTAATAGTATACTATTCGCGTATATTATATCATTTATGAGCTCTATCATGGAATGGATGTAGTGTACGTTAAGCAATCTCTCTTAAGTACATGAATATGCAACAAAAAGTATATGCTGTTTAAAGTGTTCTGTTTGGCATGAAAAGCATACTCCTATTAGAGAGTGCAATTAACAAAAGTAAGGCAATGCACTATCTCCATGGTTTAAAAGATATTACTTTAGATGCTTTTGAAATTATAAATTGGATTAACAGCAAAGATGGGAATTTTCTTTGGATGCCTTCATATTCTTTCTAAATAAGACTGTATGCCGAGTTCATAAATAAATCAAACAGATATAACTCTTGCCCAATCTGGCATACAAAAGCTAGAGCTTCTTATAAAATTCTTAATCATCTCAATATTTACCTCAAATACACGGTTGCATTAGATCTGGATTTTGATTGACAAGTTATAGAATAAGAAAAAGCTTTATTTAGAATAAGAATGTTGTACAGTTGTCAATAAATTGGCTATGGATTGAGAGATATTCCGGATTTTTATTAATCTCTTTGCAAAACAACAACAATAATATGGCTAGCTTTATACTTACTCTTACAAGAGCTCATATAAATTCCTTGTGTCATATTGATAAAAATCAAGTTGACGGTGATTTTTTGGATAATTCTTAGCTCGAGAATAGAACATACGTACTATAAAAACTTTTACGAAGCTTCAGAAATTGAAGCTCAATAGAGCCTTAAAGACTTGGATAAATAGTTTTGCCATAAAAATATTGCCTCCATCTTCCAAAATTATAAAAAAACATGTAAAAGGTTTTCTAATAGTCAGGCAAAGAATGTAAAGACTTTACCTCAAATGAAATTTCATTAAACGAAAAGAAGAAAATTTATGCAATTGCGTAACATTGCCATCATTGCCCACGTTGACCATGGGAAAACAACGCTTGTAGACGGGCTTCTCAAGCAATCAGGAAACTTCCGTGATAATCAGCGTACAAGCGAACGTATGATGGATTCAAACGATATTGAGAAAGAACGCGGAATTACAATCCTAGCGAAAGTGACATCTGTTGTTTGGAAAGATACTCGAATTAATATTGTTGATACACCAGGACACGCTGACTTTGGTGGAGAAGTTGAACGCATCCTCAATATGGTTGATGGAGCCATTGTACTTGTTGATGCTGCTGAAGGACCAATGCCACAAACAAAATTTGTCGTTGGCAAAGCATTGAAAGTAGGATTGCGCCCTATTGTTGCTATTAATAAAATTGACCGACCGGATGCACGCGTTGATGAAGTCATTAATGAGGTTTTTGACCTTTTCGCTGCTCTTGACGCAACCGATGAACAGCTTGATTTTCCTATTCTTTATGGATCTGGACGCGATGGATGGATGGCTGAAGCCCCAGAGGGACCAAAAGATCAGGGATTAGGTCCTTTATTTGATCTTGTGACGCAGCATGTCCCTTCTCCTAGTGTAGCAGAAGGACCGTTTCGCATGATTGGAACTATTCTTGAAGCGGATCCGTTTTTGGGACGAATTATTACAGGACGGATTCATTCTGGCTCTCTAAAACCCAATCAAAATGTCAAGGTTCTTGGACAAGATGGAAAACTTTTAGAAACTGGGCGTATTTCAAAAATTTTAGCATTTCGTGGCTTAGAACGGCAACCTATTGAAGAAGGAAGTGCTGGTGATATTGTTGCGATTGCAGGTCTACAAAAAGGTACCGTTGCTGATACTTTCTGTGACCCTACTGTCAATGAACCCCTTACTGCCCAACCAATTGATCCTCCTACTGTTACTATGAGTTTTCTCGTCAACGATAGTCCCCTTGCTGGAACTGAAGGCGATAAAGTAACAAGTCGTGTCATTCGTGACCGATTGTTAAAAGAAGCAGAAGGCAATGTCGCTCTTAAAATTGAAGAATCAGTCGATAAAGATTCTTTCTACGTTTCAGGACGAGGAGAATTACAGCTTGCAGTTCTCATTGAAAATATGCGCCGTGAAGGATTTGAACTTAGTGTTTCACGCCCACGTGTTGTTATGCAAAAAGATGAAAATGGAATAACTCTTGAGCCAATCGAAGAAGTTGTTATCGATGTTGATGAAGAATATTCCGGTACTGTTGTACAAAAAATGTCTGAACGTAAAGGCGAAATGGTGGAATTACGTCCTTCTGGAGGTAATCGTGTCCGCCTTGTCTTTTATGCACCAACCCGAGGACTCATTGGTTATCAATCTGAACTTTTAACGGACACACGTGGTACAGCAATTATGAATCGCCTTTTCCATGCTTATGAACCTTATAAAGGAGACATTGCTGGTCGTGTTAATGGTGTTATGATTTCAAATGACAACGGTGAATCTGTCGCTTATGCTCTTTTTAATCTTGAAGATCGTGGACCTATGATCATCGATGCGGGTGTGAAAGTCTATCAAGGTATGATTATTGGCATCCACTCACGAGATAATGACTTAGAAGTCAATGTCTTAAAAGGGAAAAAACTCACCAATATGCGCGCTTCTGGAAAAGATGAGGCCGTAAAGTTAACGCCTCCCATTAAAATGACATTAGAACGCGCCTTATCGTGGATACAAGATGATGAACTTGTGGAAGTAACCCCTAAAAATATTCGTCTCCGCAAACTCTATCTTGATCCTAATGAACGTAAACGTTTTGAAAAAACACGTACATCAATTTCAAGTTAATTTCATAATCTCTTTGGTAAAATATTTAATTGTATTGAGCCTCACTATATTCCAGAAAGGATGTCTCTATGAATATTAAGGAAATACCCGTAGGCAAAAATCCACCAGAAGATATTAACGTTATTGTGGAAGTCTCCCTTGGTGGGCAACCAATAAAATATGAGATGGATAAAAAGTCGGGTGCATTATTTGTTGACCGTTTTCTTCATACATCAATGGTTTATCCTGGAAATTACGGTTTTGTCCCTCATACGCTTTCGGATGATGGTGATCCTATTGATGTCCTTATCTGTAATACCCGTCCACTTATGCCTAGTTGTGTTATCAATGTTCGCCCCATCGGAGCTCTAATGATGGAAGATGATGGTGGTAAAGATGAAAAAATTATTGCCATTCCCACTACAAAATTAACAAAACGCTATATCAATATTCATGACTATACAGACCTGCCCGAGATTACACTCAAACAAATTGAACATTTCTTCAAACATTACAAAGATCTGGAACCTGGAAAATGGGCTAAAATTGAAGGATGGCGTGATAAAAACTTTGCGCATGAATTAATTAAGCAAGCTGTTGAGCGCAATAAAAAAATATAACGATTTTAATAGAATAAAGCCTATTTAAAAATAGGCTTTATTCTTTATTTTTTCTACGAGATGCAATCTCTAAAGGATTGCCATATCTGCTGTAATTCTTCTAAATGTGTCGAAAAGTAAAGTTGTTTGTAGCGAGATGTTGCGCCGCTTTTCAGAGAAATAGAAGAAGCTGAAATCTTCCACTGCTTCGCAAGAAATTTAATGAGAGCTTTATTCGCTTTTCCATCTTCAGGAACAGCACGAAGGCGTATAACCAGATATTGTTTTTCACCATCCCTACATTCAATCCCTATTATTTTGTCAACGGATGATTTGGGAATGAGATACACAAACAAAATCAAGTTATTTTTATCAACTTGATAAAACATGTATTCGCCTCAAGTAATATTTCTATACATATATGTTTGCGTAAACGCGCCACATGAAAACACGAATAAAATAAATAATAATGAACACTACAATAGGTGAAATATCAATCGTTCCCAAATTTGGCAAAATTTTCCGGATACGGCTTAGAACGGGATTTGTAAAACGATATAGAAAGCTTCCTATCAAAACAACAAAGCGATTGCGTGAATTTATGATATTAAAGACATAAAGCCAAGAAAAAATGACACTAGCGATTAAAATATCAATATAAATCTCAAAAATCAAATCAATCGTTCGAAGCAATGCATAAATCATGCGTCATCCCTTTCAATCAAGGAAACAGAAGAGCGTATAGAAAACCTTCATTAAAGCAGGTCTGTGTATCAAAAAATGGTTTTATATTTCAATACTCTTTTTTCTTGAATAAAAACCAGACATCTAAATTCTTCATCTCTCTATTTAATGACGATGCAGTTAGAAAACAAATATCAAAATTAAAAATAGCACATAAAATAGAAGAAACGGCAAAAAATCTGAATATCCCTTATAGGATTAATCTTAAATCTCATCGTTTTAATTATTAATTATAAAAAAACAAACAAACTAAAAACGGCCTTTTAAAGGCCGCTTCTAGTTTTAAAATTATTTCTGCAAAGCAGTCAAACGATTAAGAGCACTACTAAAACCATCTAGCTGAACAAATAAATCATTCAAAGCTGGTTCACCTGCAGCAGCAATTGTCATCGCCAACTTTAACTGTTTTCCAGAACGTAAAGCTGCTACGTGATTTTTGTCAAAAACGACAGGAACCACACAACCTGCTGGTACACAAGTCCGGATACCGGTTTCGATAACAGCTTTTCCCTCATCAACTTGTAAACGAACAGGTTTAGAAACCAAAATGCCAAAAGGAACTGTTAAATTACCAGATACAACACCCTCAGCATCGAGAGTAAGGCCCATAGCCACAACAACACGCCCCTGCTCATTTACTTCTTGACGGTGCATAAAACAAATTCTTTTCCCTTCTTGTATACCACAGTTAATAGTCCACAAACCGTAGGTTTCAGTCAAAGAAGAAGCTCCATTTGGCAATGTCGCTGCCGCATCTTTTGATGCAGGAGGCTTTGAACTTGTTGCAAATGCAACAGATGAAATACTCAAGAGAGTAAAAACTATAAGTAAATTAAATAACTTTTTCATTTTATATTCCTGTTCTTTACATAAAAGATAAACATGTTTATTATTTATTATAATATAAAGCATCTTAATAAAAAAAGCTTTCTCATAATCATATAGCTTTTATAATGGTCTAAGGCTACCTCGAAATTCGCTGACAACTTTCGTATAAACGTGCTTTTTAAAAGAAACAGCAATCAACGGAAGGGTTTCTAGATCAATCCATTTCCATTGATCGAATTCCGCTTTATTGCCATCTGGTGGCGGATTAATCGCAATTTCAGAAAGCTTTCCTGTAAACTGGAAAGCAAACCATTTTTGTATTTGCCCACGATATTTATTTGTTAATGTGCACCCAATAAGTTCTTGTGGAAAATCATAATGGAACCAATTTTGTGCTTCTTTAATCAACTTCACAGATCGAATACCCGTTTCTTCATAAAGTTCACGATATGCTGCATCTAATGGTTTTTCATCTTCATCAATCCCTCCTTGAGGAAGCTGCCAACGATGAGATATTTCAATATCTGCATGAATGGGCATCATTAAACGACGCCCAACCCACACTTTACCCTCATGATTAAAGATAACAATCCCAACACATTTGCGATATGGAAGAATCTTCAAATTAATACCTGCATCCATTTAATATTCCTCAAAATCGCAAGCTATAGATATCAATTCTCACTGTAATACATCCTTATTGGGATCTGGTGGAAATGCTGCATTTGACATTTCACCTCGTAACAGTTTATAGGCCTCATTCAATTGAATATCATCTTTAGGGTCTTTGGGAACAAAAGCAGCTGAACCAGATCCTTTATTACTTTCTCGTTTTCCTTTGATATGTCCTTTTAATGCAGACTCACCAACTTTTACATCATAACCTTTATATTTTTCAGGGAGAGGTTGCTCTACAATAATATCAGGCGTAATCCCTGTTCCTTGAATAGAAGTGCCTGATGGCGTGTAATAAAGTGCTGTTGTTAAGCGTAAAGCCCCATTTTCACCCAAAGGAATAATTGTTTGAACAGATCCTTTACCAAAAGACTGCGTCCCTAAAATTGTTGCACGACGATGATCTTGCAATGCACCCGCAACAATTTCAGAAGCACTTGCTGAACCACCATTAATAAGAACAATGAGCGGTTTTCCATTGATGACATCACCTGGCTTCGCATCAAATCTTGTCACATCACTCTTTTTGCGCCCACGAGTCGACACAATTTCACCCTTATTGAGAAAAGCACTCGAAACATTAACAGCTTGATCTAAAAGCCCACCCGGATTAAGCCGCAAATCAAGGACGTAACCTTTTAGCTTATCTTCAGGAATTTTAGATTGGATATCTTTAATTGCCGCTAGAAGATTATTTAATGTCTGTTCAGAAAACTGGATAACTCTTAAATATCCAATATCACCCTCAACCCGATATTTCACCGCTTTTACTTTGATAATATCACGAACAATCTTCACTTCAAATGGCTTATCAACGCCAGAACGAATAATTGTTAAGGTAATTGGTGTTCCAGGAGCACCTCGCATCTTATTAACAGCTTCATTCAATGTTTGACCATTCGTTTGTACATCATCAATTTTTGAAATAAGGTCTCCTGCTAGAATACCTGCTTTTGAAGCGGGAGTATCATCCATTGGTGAAACAACTTTAATTAAGTTTTTTTCCATAGTGACCTCAATACCAAGACCTCCGAACTCTCCTTTCGTAGAATCCCGCATATCCTTGGCTTCTTCAGCATTCAAATAAGATGAATGAGGGTCCAGTGATGTGAGCATGCCATTGATAGCGTTTTCAATAAGCTTTTTATCATCTGGAACTGTAACGTATTGCATACGTACACGCTCAAAAACATCGCCAAATATAGCTAGCTTTTTATATGCATTATCTTCATTATTCGCAGCAACAGACTGCACCATAATCATTGAACAGGCGCCGAGCAATACCCCAGCGACCAAAAGAATAACTTTACGAATCATTTTGGCTCCTTCTTATTTTTTCAGTCTGCCACCAAGGAGTTGGATTTACAGGTTTCCCCTGCTTTCTAAACTCAATGTAAAGCATTGGAGAAGTTTTTCCTATATCCAATGCAACACTGTTTGAAATAAATTGCATTTCCATTATACCCAGAGGCTCACCTGAAAGAACAAAC
Source organism: Bartonella sp. AA2SXKL (assembly GCF_042197205.1). Lineage (NCBI taxonomy): Bacteria > Pseudomonadati > Pseudomonadota > Alphaproteobacteria > Hyphomicrobiales > Bartonellaceae > Bartonella > Bartonella sp. AA2SXKL. The sequence continues at coordinate 10,292 of NZ_JBHIRN010000007.1, read as the reverse complement.
TGCCCCTGTTTTACATTAATTCTCGACATTCCAGTAAGAATGATATGATAACCATTTCCAACATTGAGAATGATTAAATGTCCGTAAGAACGAAATGGCCCAGCAAAAGCAACAAAAGCATCTACAGGTGATATAACAACAGCTCCTGACTCTGTTTCTATCGTTTCACCAAAGCGCGTAATCTGCGAACTTTTATTAGAATGACGTATTCTTTTTCCTGAAACAGGAAAAAGTAAAGAACCTTTTCGGCTTTCAAAATTGGACTGTTCTAACAATTGCAAACTTTTCCGTACCTGTACTGATGCATCAGAGCTAAATTTTGACTGGCGGTCGAGCTCTAAAATCAATTCTTCCAAAGACTGCGCTTTTTTAGCAAGAGCAATATTTTTTTGTTGCTGTTCTGTAAGTTCTTTTTCTGATTTTTTTTGTAGTTTGTTTTTTTGGTCTAATAAAAGCTCTAGACGTTTTCGCTGCTCTGCTTGATTTTGCAGCTTTGTCTTTAATGCCTTATATTCCGTAGTAATGGAATTACTCAAATTGGTCAACTCCTTGAGTTTTTCTGTTAAATCTCGTGTTTTCTCTTGCATCTGAGGAATAACGGTACCTAATAAAATAGAACTACGTATAGAAGCCAACGCGTCCTCTGGCTGTATCATAAGAGCAGGAGGCGGATTCAATCCCATACGCTCCAAAAGTGCAAGAACTTCCGCAAATTCAGCACGACGATTTTTTAAACTTTGATAGACTTGTACCCGCTTTTCTATCATTTTTTTAAGCTTTTCTTCCCTTTTAGCAATATCATCTGCTACTATACGTTCTTCTTTAGCCGCCTTTATGAGTGCATCACTCAAAACACGTTGATCTTTTTTTAAATGCTCAACTTGATGCATAAGAAAAGCAACACGCTCACGCGAAAGTGAAATATTTTGGCGAATTTCTCCTAATTCTTTATGGACTTCCGTACTCCTCATTGTATCTTCCGCATGCGATACAGAAAAGCAAAAAAATATACTCAAGAGCAGAATGACAAATATGACGCACTCCTCATATAAATATAGCATCTTTCTATGAAGAAGCTTTTTCATTTGCAAAAACCATGACACCTCATCGTATACATTAGAGATGCTTTAAATGGTGTCAGCTAAAACAATATTAATAAACATATAAATAAGTGCTAAAAATTGAACAAAAATATTAAAAACGATGATACGGATGATTATTTTCAATTGTTACAGCGCGGTAAAGTTGTTCTGTAAGAAGAATACGTGCAATTTGATGTGGCCACGTCATCAAACCAAAAGATAAAAGAAAATCAGCACGCTTCCTTATTTGTTCATTATGCCCATCAGGTCCTCCCAAAGCAATGACGACATCTCGAATGCCCTCATCACGATAACACCTCAATTTTTCAGAAAAAGAAATTGACGAAATCGATTCTCCACGCTCATCTAACACAATTAATCGACATTTTTCAGGTAAAAATTCAATAAGTTTTCTCCCCTCTTCCTCCATACGTTGATAAACTGTTTGAGCACGACTTTCTGGTATCTCTTGTAACTTTTTTAAATGAAAGCCTACATCTCCAGAAATTTTAGAAAAACGATCCAAATAATGCTGAACTAATTTTTGCTCCGCCCCACTTTTCATACGACCAACCGCAAAAATAGAAATTTGCATTTTAATGATCTCCGAAGAGAAGCAAAGCCGTATCGTTTAAATCCGGCGTCATCCATATTTTTTCTAAATTATAAAAAAGACGAATTTCTGGACGAAAAAGATGAATGATAATATCACCTGTATCAATCAATACCCAGTCACCTCCAGCAAGCCCTTCTACACGCGCAAGCCCCTGCCCACTATCTTTCCAAGTATGTAATAAATGATCAGCAACAGACGATACATGACGCTGCGAATTTGCTGAAGCTATGACCATATAATCAGCCAAAGATGACTTCCCTCGAATATCAATAGCAACAATATCTTCTGCTTTTGTATCTTCTAAACTCTTGAGAATAACTTCAAGACTCTCACTAACAGAAAAAACTTTTTTTTCTTTTGAAGGCATAATATCGTAAGAGTGTTTGTGTGCAATGTTTTTCAGATCAATATCCTTTCTTATCGTTGTGGAATCTAAAAAAGAGACTTCTCTAAAGAGAAGCAGAATCTTATGAAATGTTCAAGAAAAATCATTCTTCTTCAAACGAAGGTTTGTTGAAGATTGAAAAGATAAAGGTCCATGCAAATAAGTCCAAACTGGTGGCTTGATAAAAGGTAATCGCTTACTTTCTCTCTCATCCAAACGAAAACGGCGATAAATATGTGCCATAGGAGAGGAAAGTGCTGACCGATTGCCTAAAGGACGATCAATAATCGCAATAGGAAGCATAGAGACGATATCATGCCATCGATACCAATGATGTATCGTCGCAAAACTATCTGCCCCCATAATCCATACAAAATTTACGCCACTGTAATGAGTAAGAATATGAAAAATCGTATCTACTGATACTTTGCTCCCTATAGCCTGTTCAAAACCTGTTAAGCGAATTTTTGGATGGTCAATAAGTTTAAAACTTAATTGCATTCTCTCCTCTAAAGAGGGTAACTGTGTACAATCCTTTAAAGGATTTCCTGGAGAGATCATCCACCATAACTGATCAAGATATAAACGCCGAATGGCAATTTTTGCAACAAGAAGATGCCCCGCATGCGGTGGATTAAAGGAACCACCAAAAAGACCCACAACATTAGATCTTTCAACATGTGGCATACAATTTTTCCATGGAAAAAATGGTGTTCTCAAGCTCTAACCTGACCATTTCCTTTAACGTGATATTGAAATGATGTTAGCTGTTCAACACCTATGGGACCACGTGCATGCATTTTTCCTGTTGCGATACCAATTTCCATTCCAAAACCAAATTCACCTCCATCAGCAAATTGTGTAGATGCATTGTGCAGCAAAATAGCTGAATCTAAATGATTAAAAAAATTCTTCACCACTTCCAAATCCTCAGCAATAATCGATTCCGTATGTCCTGATGAATAACGCTTGATATGAGCAATGGCTCCCTCAACACCCTCAACTGTTTTAACAGAAAGAATAGCATCAAGATATTCATGCGACCAATCTTCTTCAGACGCTAATTTGACATCTGGTATAAGAAAAACAATATCTTCTGTGGCGCGAATTTCACATCCCTTCTCCTGTAAAGCAGTTAAAACAGGAAGAAACTTTTTTAATGCTTGGCTGTCAATGAGAACTGTCTCAACAGCACCGCATATCCCTGTTCGCCGCAGCTTTGCATTTAAAACAATATTGCGTGCCATATCTAAATCTGCCGATTTATCAATATAAATATGACAAAGTCCCTCCAAATGAGCAAAAATTGGAACACGTGCATCAGACTGAACGCGGGCAACAAGGCTCTTTCCACCACGTGGTACGATCACATCAATCGCTCCATCCAATCCTTTGAGCATTTCCCCAACGGCAGCACGATCTGTCGTTCCAACCATTTGGATGGCATCTTTAGGTAAACCAGAGCGTTCTAAACCTTGTACCAAAGCTAAATGAAGAGCATGAGAAGAATGAAAGCTATCCGAACCACCGCGCAAAATCGCAGCATTACCAGCTTTTAAGCACAAAGCACTCGCATCAACTGTAACATTTGGACGACTTTCATAAATAATGCCAATCACACCAAGAGGTGTTCGTACACGACTTATATGAAGCCCATTTGGACGCGTCCATTCATCCATCACTTGTCCAACAGGATCAGATAAACGAGCAACTTGGCGAACACTGTCTATCATTGCACGTAAACGCAAATCATCTAATTTTAGCCGATCAATCATTGCAGCTTTCAAATTATTCTGAGCAGCATTCTCTAAATCTTGACAATTCGCCCGTAAAATTTCATCTGACTGAGCCTCTAAACTTAAAGCGATCATTTCTAATGCATTGTTCTTTTGCTCAGAAGAAGCAACAGCCAATGCTGCAGCGGCATAGTGTGCTTTTTGTCCCATATCTTTCATTTGTTCTTCTAAAGTCATCGTAACATCCACTCTGCGAAAACAATAAAAACAAAAGTAACTTTTTTAAACAGAATTGATCAAGCAACGTACAATCATATCATTACGATGCACCATAGCAGAGCGCGCCTCATACCCAAGAATAGCTTCAATTTCTTCACTTTTATGTCCTATAATGCGTACAGCCTCATCTTTGTCATAGCTTACAAGTCCACGCGCAATCTCAACTCCATCTGTACCAACAATTGCAACCGTATCCCCACGCTGGAAATTTCCCTCAACGCCAATAACCCCTGCAGCTAATAATGATTTTCCTGATTCAAGAGCCCTAATGGCTCCTTGATCAATCGTCAAAACACCAGATGGATCTAAATGACCAGAAATCCATGTTTTCCAAGCATTGACAGATTTCTTACTTGCCGCAAAAAAACTCTTGCGTTCACCTTTGTCAATTGCAGCAAGAGGATTCATACGCTTGCCTGAGGTGATAATCATCGCCGTTCCAGCAGCATTAGCTATTTTTCCGGCTTCAAGCTTAGTCTTCATTCCTCCCCGTGAAAACTCTGAAGCAGCAACATCTGCCATTTTTTCGATATCATGCGTAATGGATGCAACAAAAGGTATAAATTCAGCCGTAGGATCACTATGGGGAGACTTTGTATAAAGACCATCAATATCGGATAAAAGTATTAAAAGATCTGCCCCCATCATTGTTGCCACACGTGCAGCTAAACGATCATTATCACCATAACGAATTTCATTTGTCGCAACAGTATCATTCTCATTAATAACAGGTACTGCTCTAAAACGTAAAAGTACATTAATCGTCGCACGTGCATTGAGATAACGCCTTCGCTCCTCCGTATCAAATAAAGTGAGCAAAATTTGGCCTGTTTTGAGCCCATGTTGAGCAAGCGCATCACCATAGGTTTTTGCTAACTCAATTTGCCCCAAAGCAGCACATGCCTGGCTTTCTTCCAATTTCAAAGCCCCCTTAGGAAGCTGTAGCAATGTCCTTCCTAAAGCAATAGCACCTGAAGACACCAATAATATCTCTACGCCTTTTTTGTGCAATTCAACAACATCATTGATCAAGCTTTTAAGCCACTCAACCCGTAAACCTGCCTGAGGATCAACCAAAAGGGCAGATCCAATCTTGACCACAATACGTTTATAGTGTGTAAGTTTTTGCGATCCAACAGCCATCTCAATCAATCCTGCTATCCCCACCGTTCTCCTCTTTGCGTGATATTTCAATAATATGTGCACCAGCACGCAGCACATTTTCTAAACCTTCGCGGCTAACCGCAGAAAACATCATAACTGGTTGATCCGCTGCTCTTTGCAAAGCTTCCCGTTTAGCTTCACGCTCTTCATGAGCGAGAGTATCTATCTGGCTTAAAGCTACAATTTCAGTCTTATCACTTAGATTATTTCCATATGCCTCAAGTTCATGACGCACAATTTGATACGCTTTTGCTACATCTTCTTCTTGAGCAGAAATCAAATGAAGGAGCACACGACAACGTTCCACATGTCCTAAAAAACGGTCTCCAATTCCCACACCTTCATGCGCTCCTTCAATTAATCCTGGAATATCAGCCAAAACAAATTCACGACCATCAATTCGTACAACACCAAGATGAGGATGTAGAGTGGTAAAAGGATAATCTGCAACTTTTGGTTTTGCAGCCGTTACAGAAGCTAAAAAAGTTGATTTTCCGGCATTTGGTAAACCAACAAGCCCCGCATCAGCAATCAACTTCAAACGAAGCCATATTGCACGCTCTTCTCCAGCCAAACCTGGATTTGCACGACGCGGTGCCCGATTTGTCGATGTTGTAAAGTGAAGATTGCCAAAACCGCCATTCCCTCCTTTTGCAAGGCGATAGCGCTGTCCCACTTCCGTTAAATCACATATTAACGTTGCATTATCTTCTTCAAAAATTTGAGTCCCAACCGGAACTTTAAGGATGACATCATCACCCTTCTCACCCGTCATATTACGCCCCTTGCCATGTCCCCCTGTTTTTGCTTTAAAATGCTGTTGGTACCGATAATCAATCAGCGTGTTAAGTCCATCAACAACAAGAGCCCAGACATCACCACCCCGTCCTCCATTCCCTCCATCAGGCCCCCCAAATTCTATGAATTTTTCACGGCGAAATGATACTGCTCCAGAACCTCCATTACCAGAACGAATATAAACTTTAGCTTGATCAAGAAATTTCATTGGAAACACTCACTGAGGAATCAATCTCTCTACCTCTATAGGCAATACATTAATTTTACCAGTTTTTCATCATTGATAACAGAAAAACTGTCACTATCGCCGATAACTCTTTGAGAAAAAAATCATCGCATTTAAATAGGTTAAGTAAAATTAAGTCTTCTTAAAAGAAGGTGCTATTCTTGTACTTTTGTTTTTCCCTTAAATTCAAGTGCTAGAAGATAAAGCTCTACTGATTCTGATCGGCTTGCAGGTGGTTTAACATGGTAGACTTTTTTAAAATGCTGTTTTAATCTTGCAAGAAGAGTGTTTTCTGCTCCCCCTTGAAAAGCCTTTGCTAAAAAATATCCCCCAGGCTTGAGAACCGAAAGAGCAAAATCAGCCGCAACTTCACATAAATAAATCGTTCTTAAATGATCCGTCTGACGATGACCTGTTGTTGGCGCTGCCATATCAGAAAGAACCACATCCGGTTTTGTCCCTAAAGTTTCAATTAATTTCTGCGGTGCATCTGTATGCAAAAAATCCATTTCCAACATGGCAACTCTAGGCAATGGATCAACATGTAAATAATCAATACCAACAACGCTAGGATCCTCATCACTTGACCCTACTATACGCTCAACCACCTGACACCAGCCTCCAGGTGCTGCTCCTAGATCAATAACCTTTTGGCCTTTTTTCAAAAACCTATAGCGCTCATTAATTTCAATGAGTTTATAAGCCGCACGCGAACGGTACCCATCTACTTTTGATTGATGGACATAAGGATCATTCAGATGCCTCTCTAACCATCGTCGTGATGAAGCTTTAATGGTTCCTGCTTTCTTTTTTACGCGCTGATATAATTCATGTGACCCTGAACCTCCATAGCCACCTCTCGGTGTTTTTGTTGTTTTTTTCATCGTTATTCATTGTCTCCATATTTAATTCCCTAACACTTGAAATCTCTGCTCTTTCTATGACGACACCATACTCCATCGCGTAACATTAGCTCTATCAAAATTCCTTCCCTTAATCCACGATCAGCAACTCTTAAACGCTGACTTGGCCAAACTTCCCGAATAACATCTAAAATTGCACAACCAGCTAAAACTAAATCTGCTCTCTCGCGTCCAATAAAAGGGCTTATGACACGTTTTTCTATATCCCATGATAATAGGCGTTGTGTCATAAGCGTAATGTCCGCATCATTCATCCAAATGCCATCCACTTTTTTCCTATCATAACGCTCTAAATTAAGATACATTCCTGCTAAAGTCGTAACCGTACCGGAGGTTCCCAAAAGATGAAACTTTGAACCTTGTGCTAACTCTCCTAATTTATGACGATCTGAAAAATTATTTAATAACCCTCGCACATAGCTCTTCATTTTTTCAAAATCGTCTAAGCTAATATCATTCCCTCCAAAACGTTCAGCAAGCGTAACAACACCAACAGGAAGAGAAGTCCAAGCGATAATTTGTCGAGCTAAACGAAAAGAACGCTTTTGAGAAACATCAAGTAGCACAATTTCTGATGATCCTCCTCCGATATCAAAAAGCACAATTGCGTCAGTATTTGGTTCAACAAGTGTACTACACCCTGTAACAGCAAAACGCGCTTCTGTTTGCCGATCAACAATTTCCAATTCAAGACCTGTCTCCTCCAAAACACGCTGAATAAAATGTCTACCATTTTCTGCAGAACGACAAGCTTCCGTTGCAATCAAGCGATAACGCTTAATATGCCTTTGTTTTAGCTTTAAATGACAAATCTTTAATGCTTCAATCGCACGATCCATAGCTTGTGTATTAAGAAAACCGTTATTTATTAAACCTTCTCCCAATCGTACAATACGAGAAAAAGCATCAACAACACGAAAATATCCAGGTTTACTGGGAGATGCGATAAGAAGACGACAATTATTTGTTCCGAGATCAAGTGCCGCATAAAGAGGTGGAGATTTTACTGAATGAAACCGTCGAAGAAAAGGTGCTTTGAGTTTTTTTGTTTTTTGAGCACCTATCATTATCTGATTATGAAACTCAAAAGCTGCTTCAGATTGAACAAAAACCTGTTTCTGTTCATAATGTTTTTTTCTCTGTTGTCTCTTTATATCAACAAGGACAGAGTATGCCTCTGTTCGTGACAATGCAGAAAGATTATTTGTATTACTACCGCACTGATCATACAATTGATCTGCTTTGGTATCGTATATTTCTCCTTGCTTTAACTCTTTTGAACCATAATTTAACGGGGTCATGTCCCTTATCCCTTGAGCGTTCCCCCAATAAATAAACGCGAAAACTCTTCTGCTCATTCCTAAATAAAGCAATAATGCAGCATCAAATGATATATACAAGAAATCATTCTTTCTTTTTCTATCATTAAAATTTTCTACACTAACATCATTCAGATTTTTGTATAATCTTTCGGTTGTTTCCGTGAAATCATGCATCTCTTTATGAACTTAAAACTATAAATTAATCGTTTACGTTCACATCAATTTTTATAAATTATGCTCTTTTCTTTATACCATTTACACGGAGCATACCTCTATTGTAACAAACCTACACTATCATACTATTTGCTGACTTTTAAGGTTACAACAACCTATACATTAGTACGGTTTATAAGAAAAAAAAATTTTTTTCGTTATCCACACACAAACCTCGTTGTTATATGCAATGAAATGGCTTTGATTATGCTGGAATAAAAGTTCCATAGTACTACAAAATGCAATTACAATAGCTGTTATTTCGTGAATACCAATAAAAACTATCGTTCAAAAAAACTCTAGAATTATAAATTTATCTGAAAAATATTAATGCTTAATCAGACCGCTTTAAAAATCCATTTTAAGCTTAAAAAAGAATTTAGTCTACTCATTATTGTAAGGAAGAAATCGAGTATTTCTAATCTTTTTTACTTTTAATAACTAACGAAATCACTCTTTAAGCATTATAGGAAACACTAACTTGATTTTCCATTACATATAAAGAACTTACTGTGACTTTATATTCATAAAACTCTCACTCTTTCCAATAAATCACCTCGATATCATATTATATAAAACTTCTTACTTATTTGACCTTATAATTTACACTCAAAAATATAATACAACAATTTATGGAAAAATGACTCTTGTTAAAAATACTCGATGAATTCTAAGGACGGAAAGAATTAAGTGCTGCATTTAACCCTTTAAATGGTACAGTAAAAGAAAATACCTTACCTTCTTTAGTTTTATAGGAAATACGTACCTTATTGTTCTGCTCTATTTGTTTAGTCAAAACCGGCCCTACAGGTGATTGTGCCAAACAAACCGTTTCATTACATTGCGTATAATTAATAAGAACAGGTTTTTTAACATCTTTTACAAACATTTGAATCGGAACATTTATATCAGAATTTGGCAATGTTCGAAAAAGCATCACTGCTTGACCACTTGTCGTAGAAACAAGAGACCAACTAAAAATGGTATTTCCTTCTTGATCATGAACCGTCTGTGTCACATTACATATACCTTGCTTATGTTTAAGCTTTTGTTTTTCGTCACAAATCAAAGTCCAATCATAAAACTGCATAATAATTCGACGTGTTTCGCCAGGTTCTCCCTTAGGTATCGATAAGTGCGGTGGATGCACTGTATAAATATTATTGTTCTCGTTGGCAAAGCTTTCGCTCTTGCCTATTAAGGCAAGAGCAAACAGCAGAACCTTTACTAACATACTTCTCGTTTTTACAATAACAGCCATTTTTTCTATTATCATCTCAACCTCAGAGTAATTCCAGCGCCTATTCCCCAATGACCTCCAGCACTTGTCACAGATACATTCGAGCGAATATTTCCATCTTCAGATGTATAACCAGCACCAATAGCAAGTGCAGATTGACTGCGCCATAAACCACTCCCAAATGAAACACTTAAAGATCCTGGTATATCATAGTAACGTAAGTTGGACACCGCTAGACCAATAGCAGCAGCTTGTCTTGCTTCTTTCCGAACATCCTGAATAGCATAATTCAATGTCTCAAACTTCAT
>NZ_JBHIRN010000006.1:0-129224 GCF_042197205.1 Bartonella sp. AA2SXKL | reverse complement strand
GTTTTGCTATTCGTGAAGGTGGTCGTACTGTTGGTGCCGGTATCGTCTCTAAGATCATTGAATAAATAATGCTTGTTGAGTGCTTTGATTATTGAAGGCACTTTATATAACAGGGAAATAAAGAGCATGAACAGTCAAAATATTCGCATTCGCTTGAAAGCGTTTGATCATAGAATTCTTGATACGTCGACGCGTGAGATCGTATCGACTGCTAAACGTACCGGTGCAAATGTCCGTGGTCCCATTCCGCTTCCGACGCGGATTGAGAAGTTTACGGTCAATCGTGGACCGCATATCGATAAGAAAAGTCGTGAGCAGTTTGAGATGCGAACACATAAGCGTCTTCTTGACATTGTTGATCCAACGCCGCAAACAGTGGATGCGCTTATGAAGCTCGATCTTTCTGCTGGTGTGGATGTAGAAATTAAGCTCTGAGGTTTGAGGACAGAAGGAACAGACCCGATGCGTTCAGGTGTAATAGCACAGAAGCTGGGCATGACCCGTATTTATAATGATGCTGGTGAGCATGTGCCGGTGACGGTACTTCGTTTGGAGAATTGTCAAGTCGTTGCTCAGCGTACAGTTGAAAAGAATGGTTATACTGCTGTTCAATTAGGTGTAGGCTTTGCTAAGGTTAAGAATACTTCACAAGCTCTTCGTGGACATTTTGCTAAGGCTTCTGTTGAGCCTAAAGCCAAAATAGCAGAGTTTCGTGTAAGTCCTGATAATCTTCTTGATGTTGGTACTGAGATTACAGTGGAACATTTTGTTCCAGGACAAAGAGTTGATGTGACTGGTACCAGTATTGGTAAGGGGTTTGCTGGTGTTATGAAACGACATAACTTTGGTGGACATCGTGCTTCTCATGGTAATTCGATCACACATCGTGCTCATGGTTCTACAGGGCAGTGCCAAGATCCTGGTAAAGTTTTTAAAGGTAAAAAAATGGCTGGCCATATGGGGCAAGTGCGTGTAACAACACAGAATATTGAAGTTATTTCCACTGATAGTGAGCGTGGTTTAATTTTAGTGCGTGGTGCTGTTTCTGGTTCTAAAGGTTCTTGGATTTTGATACGGGATGCTGTGAAGAAGCGTCTTCCTGATAATGCTCCAAAGCCTGCTGGTATTCGCCGTCTTGTGAAGGAGAAAGCGGAAATGGTTACTCCGGTGACGGAAACCTCTGAGGTTGAGGGAGCCTAATAATGGATCTTGTAATTAAAACTCTTGATGGTAATGAAGCTGGCAAATTAAAGGTTTCTGAAGCTATTTTTGATCTTGTTCCGCGTGAGGATATTTTGCAACGTGTTGTTCGTTGGCAGCTTGCACGTCGTCAGCAGGGAAGTCATCAATCCCAAGGTCGTTCTGATGTGTCGCGAACAGGGGCAAAAATGTTTAAACAGAAAGGAACTGGGCGTGCTCGACATTCATCTGCACGTGCACCGCAGTTTAGAGGTGGGGGTAAGGCTCATGGACCAGTGGTTCGTAGCCATGCGCATGATCTTCCTAAAAAGATTCGTGCTCTTGGGTTACGTCTTGCTTTATCTGCAAAATTAAAAGCAAAAGATTTAATTATTGTGGATGAGTTGACTGTTAAGGATGCTAAAACGAAAATGCTTGTTTCTCATTTTTCTAAGCTTGGATTTAATAACGCTCTCTTGATTGATGGTAAAGAGATTGATATTAACTTTTTTCGTGCAGCCTCTAATATCCCTAATATTGACATTTTGCCTATTCAGGGAATTAATGTTTATGATATTTTGCGTCGCAGCAAACTTGTTTTATCAAAAGCAGCTGTTGAGGCTCTTGAGGAGCGTTTTAAATGACAGATCTTCGCCATTATGATATAATTATTAGTCCAGTTATTACTGAAAAGGCGACTATGATTTCTGAATATAATCAAGTTGCTTTTAATGTCGCGCCGAAAGCGACGAAGCCTGAGATTAAGGCTGCTATTGAAGCGCTTTTTAGCGTAAAAGTTAAAGCAGTTAACACGATAGTCCGTAAGGGTAAAGTGAAGCGTTTCAAAGGTATAGTTGGTCGGCAGAGTGATGTCAAAAAAGCGATCGTAACTCTGGCCAGTGGTCAGACTATCGACGTTTCGACAGGTCTTTAAGAGGCTCGGAGATAGGAATAATGGCACTTAAGCAGTTTAATCCAACGACACCTGGGCAGCGTCAGCTTGTTATTGTGGAACGTTCTTGTCTTTATAAGGGAAAACCTGTAAAGATGTTAACTGAAGGTTTGTCTTCAAAGGGTGGGCGTAATAATCGCGGTCGTGTTACTGCTCGTTTTCAGGGTGGTGGACATAAACGTAGTTATCGGTTTGTCGACTTTAAGCGTCTTAAACGTGATGTTTCAGCAAAGGTTGAGCGTTTAGAATACGATCCTAATCGTACCGCTTTTATTGCTTTAATCCGCTATGAGGATGGGCAATTGAGTTATATTCTTGCACCACAGCGTCTTGGTGTTGGTGATTCTGTTATGGCTGGTTTAAATGTGGATGTTAAACCAGGTAATGCTATGCCTCTTGCTAATATGCCTGTAGGTACAATTATTCATAATGTTGAGATGAAGCCAGGGAAAGGCGGACAGATTGCACGTTCAGCAGGTGCTTATGCGCAGTTGGTTGGACGAGATCATGGTATGGCTATTCTTCGTTTAAATTCTGGTGAGCAGCGTTTGGTTCCGAGTAGCTGTTTTGCAACTGTTGGCGCTGTTTCAAATCCTGATCATGGGAATATTAATGATGGTAAGGCGGGGCGGTCACGTTGGCGTGGTAAACGTCCACATGTTCGTGGTGTTGCTATGAACCCCGTTGATCATCCACACGGTGGTGGTGAAGGTCGTACATCGGGGGGGCGCCATCCAGTTTCTCCCTGGGGTAAACCTACGAAAGGTAAGCGTACGCGCTCCAATAAAGCCACTGATAAATTTATTATGCGTACGCGTCATCAACGCAAGAAATGAGAAAGGTAGTCTGAGGTGGTTCGTTCAGTGTGGAAAGGTCCGTTTGTTGACGGCTATCTTCTTGGTAAAGCAGAGAAGGTACGTGCAAGTGGGCGCAACGAAGTTATAAAAATATGGAGTCGTCGCTCTACTATTTTACCGCAATTTGTTGGTTTAACTTTTGGTGTTTACAACGGTAATAAGCATATTCCTGTTTCTGTTTCTGAAGAGATGGTTGGGCATAAGTTTGGTGAGTTCGCTCCTACCCGGACTTATTATGGTCATGGTGCCGATAAGAAAGCGAAGAGGAAGTAGGAATGGGAAAAGCTAAAGTTTCGCGCCAGCTTAAAGATAATGAAGCAAGAGCTGTTACGCGGACAATTCGTGTTAGTCCGCAGAAGCTTAATTTAGTTGCTGCAATGATTCGTGGTAAAAGAGTTAATGTAGCGCTCGCTGATTTGATGTTTTCACGCAAGCGAATTGCTGCTACTGTGAAAAAAACGCTTGAATCAGCAATTGCAAATGCAGAAAATAACCACGATCTTGATATTGATTCGCTTGTTGTGGCGGAAGCTTATGTTGGTAAGTCGATAGTGATGAAGCGCTTTCATGTTCGGGGTCGAGGGCGTGCTAGTAGAATTGAACGTCCATTTTCGCATCTTACTGTTATTGTTCGTGAAGTTACCGAAAAAGTGGAGGCCGCGTAATGGGGCAGAAGATCAATCCAATAGGACTTCGTCTTGGTGTTAATCGGACTTGGGACTCTCGTTGGTATGCTGATAGTGGTGAATATGGGCGCCTTCTTCATGAAGATTTGAAAATTCGTTCATATGTGCTTGAGGAACTTAAACAGGCGGCTATTTCTAAGGTTGTTATTGAGCGTCCTCATAAAAAGTGTCGTATTACAATTCATTCTGCACGTCCTGGTTTGATTATTGGTAAAAAGGGTGCTGATATCGAAAAGCTTCGTCGTAAGCTCTCAGAAATGACGGATGCTGAAACTTCATTGAATATTGTGGAGATTCGTAAACCGGAGATTGATGCGACAATTATTGCGCAATCAATTGCTCAACAGTTAGAGCGTCGTGTTGCTTTTCGTCGTGCAATGAAGCGTGCTGTTCAGTCTGCTATGCGTCTTGGTGCGGAAGGTATTCGTATCAATTGTTCTGGCCGTCTTGGTGGTGCTGAAATTGCTCGTATGGAATGGTATCGTGAAGGTCGTGTTCCACTTCATACCTTGCGTTCTGATGTTGATTACGGTACAGCAGAAGCTAAGACCGCTTATGGTATTTGTGGTATTAAAGTTTGGGTCTTTAAGGGTGAGATTCTTGAGCATGATCCTATGGCTTCAGAACGTCGTGCTACGGAAGCTGATCAATCTGGTTCTTCATCGAATCGTCGCCGCGAAAATGCTTAGTTTTTGAGATTGAACTAAAATTTGGAGTAGAGAACAATGTTGCAGCCAAAGCGCACAAAGTTCCGTAAACAGTTCAAAGGCCGTATTCACGGTTTTGCGAAGGGTGGTACGGATTTGAATTTCGGTGCCTACGGTTTGAAGGCTGTTGAGCCGGAGCGGGTTACTGCTCGTCAAATTGAAGCGGCGCGTCGTGCGATTACACGTTATATGAAGCGTTCTGGTCGTGTGTGGATTCGCATTTTTCCAGATCTTCCGGTTACATCTAAACCGACTGAAGTTCGTATGGGTAAAGGTAAGGGAAGTGTTGATTATTGGGCTGCACGTGTTGCTCCTGGGCGCGTCATGTTTGAGCTTGATGGAGTTCCGGAGGATGTTGCACGTGAAGCACTAAGATTGGGTGCTGCAAAGTTGCCTATAAAAACGCGTTTCATCCAGCGTATTGCTGAATAATGAGGTTAAGCGATGAGAGCCACAGAATTACGGGCGCAAACGCTCGACCAAATGAAAGATGAATTGGCTAAGTTAAAGAAAGAGCAATTTAATTTGCGTTTTCAAAAAGCAACAGGTCAATTAGAAAAGACTGCGCGCGTTAGACAAGTTCGTCGTGATATTGCGCGTATTAAAACTTTTCTTCGTCAAAAAATAAGTGAAAGTAAGGTTTAAGGAAATAAGAGATGCCTAAACGCGTTTTGCAGGGTGTTGTTATTAGCGACAAAAGTGATAAGACTGTTGTTGTCAAAGTTGAACGCCGTTATTCT
This sequence comes from Bartonella sp. AA2SXKL, assembly GCF_042197205.1. Taxonomy (NCBI): domain Bacteria; kingdom Pseudomonadati; phylum Pseudomonadota; class Alphaproteobacteria; order Hyphomicrobiales; family Bartonellaceae; genus Bartonella; species Bartonella sp. AA2SXKL. The sequence goes on along the minus strand of NZ_JBHIRN010000006.1, from coordinate 124,103 downwards.
CATCCGCTTCTTAAGAAGACTGTTCGGCAGTCTAAAAATTATAAAGCGCATGACGAAAACAACCAATTCAAGATTGGGGATCAAGTTTCTATTCAAGAATCTAGACCAATTTCGAAAGATAAATGTTGGATTGTTGTAAAAGACAATGTAGCATAAAGAGTTAAGCTTATTGTTTTAGAATTTAACAGTGTGGTTATCATTGATAAATTTGAAGACGATAACTTTATCGTTATTTGGCAGGCAAATCCGAGTGTGTAAAAGATACAATCGGATATATGTGTTAAGAGAAGGTGGCCAGTCATGATTCAGATGCAAACAAACCTCGACGTTGCTGATAATTCTGGAGCGCGTCGTGTCATGTGCATCAAAGTGTTAGGCGGTTCAAAGCGGAAATATGCTTCGGTCGGTGACATTATTGTTGTTTCGGTTAAGGATGCAATTCCTCGTGGCCGTGTTAAAAAAGGTGATGTTATGAAAGCTGTTGTGGTTCGTACTGCTAAGGATATTCGTCGCGCAGATGGTAGTGTCATTCGTTTTGATAGTAATGCTGCGGTTTTAGTGGATAACAAAAAAGAGCCGATCGGTACTCGTATCTTTGGACCTGTTCCTCGTGAATTGCGTGGTAGGAATCATATGAAGATCATCTCGCTTGCTCCTGAAGTTCTGTAAGGAGTAAATGTTATGCAAAAGATTCGAAAAGGTGATAAAGTTGTTGTTTTGTCCGGTAAGGATAAAGGATGTAGTGGTGAAGTAATTAAGGTTAATCCAAAAGAGAATAAGGCTTTTGTTCGTGGGATTAATATGATTAAACGTCATCAACGTCAAACGCAGAAGCAAGAAGCTGGAATTATTTCTAAAGAAGCTCCGATTCATCTGTCTAATTTGGCGATTGCTGATCCTAAAGATGGTAAGCCTACACGTGTAGGCTTTCGTATGAATGCAGATGGTAATAAAGTTCGTTTTGCCAAGCGTTCGGGAGAGTTGATTAATGGCTGAGGAAAGACAAATACCGCGTATGAAAGCGCATTATTTTGAAGTGATTCGTAAAGTGCTTCAAGAGAAGTTTAATTACAGAAATGCGATGCAAATTCCGCGGATTGATAAAGTTGTAATAAATATGGGGATAGGTGAAGCAACTGCTGATTCGAAGAAGCCTTCCCTTGCCGCTGAGGATTTAGGGCTAATAACGGGTCAGAAGGCTGTTGTTACGCGTGCGCGTAATTCTATTGCGACCTTTAAGGTTCGTGAAGGAATGCCTCTTGGGGCTAAAGTTACATTGCGTAAAGATCGTATGTTTGAGTTTTTAGATCGTCTTGTGACGATTGCTCTTCCGCGGGTTCGTGACTTTCGTGGTTTAAATCCAAAGAGTTTTGATGGTCGTGGCAATTTTGCTATGGGTATTAAAGAACACATTGTGTTTCCAGAAATCAACTATGATAAAGTTGATCAAATTTGGGGCATGGATATTATCGTTTGTACGACAGCAAAAACGGATGATGAAGCTCGTGAGTTATTGCGTGCTTTTAATTTTCCTTTTCGTTCGTAACGGCAAACGTAGTGAGGTGAAATTATGGCCAAAGTAAGTGCCGTTGAAAAAAATAAGCGTCGTGAGGTGATGGTAAAGCGCTATGCTGCCCGTCGTGCACGTTTGAAAGCAATAGTTATGGATCAGAAGGTTTCTCTTGAGGAACGTTTTAAAGCTTCTGTTCAGTTGGCAGAGTTGCCGCGTAATTCTTCGAAAGTTCGTATTCGTAATCGCTGTGAGGTTTCAGGTCGTCCGCGGGCTTATTATCGTAAATTAAAAATGTCGCGAATTGCGTTGCGTGAGCTTGGCTCTATTGGCTATATTCCTGGTATTGTAAAGTCTAGTTGGTAAGAGGAGATTATTTAATGTCTATGTCAGATCCTCTTGGTGATATGTTAACACGTATTCGTAATGCACTTGGTCGTAAAAAAGGTAAAGTAGTTACTCCAGATTCGAAGCTTCGTGCGCACGTTCTTGATGTTCTTCAGTCGGAGGGTTATATTCGCGGATATAATCGAATTGATTTAGGTGATGGGAAAGCGGAGATTGAAATCGAATTGAAGTATTTTGAAGGGCTGGCTGCTATTCGTGAGATTTCACGTGTATCAAAGCCAGGGCGTCGTGTGTATGTTTCTGCTAAGTCACTTCCTCAGGTGGCAAATGGCCTTGGTATTTCGATTTTATCGACTCCTAAAGGCGTCATGGCAGATCATGAGGCGCGTGAACAGAATGTTGGTGGAGAACTCCTTTGTCGTGTTTTCTAAGTTATGTCAAGAAAACGGAAGAAAAAGTAGGTTAGAACAATGTCTCGTATTGGAAAGAAACCCATTTCAATTCCTTCTGGAGTTACTGCTACTGTTGAAGGACAGCTGGTTAAGGCAAAAGGTCCAAAAGGTGAGCTGAGTTACGTCGTCAATGATGAAGTCTTAGTCAAACTTGAGGAGAATATCATATCAGTTATGCCGCGGGATCAGTCAAAAGATGCGCGTTCTAAATGGGGTATGTCGCGCTCAATGATTGAGAACATTTTTTGTGGTGTGAAAGATGGTTTTGAAAAGAGGTTGGAGATTAATGGGGTTGGTTATCGTGCTGCTTTGCAGGGTAAGGATGTTCAACTATCTCTGGGCTTTTCGCATGATGTGGTTTATAAAGTTCCGTCGGGTGTTACTGTGACTGTTCCTAAGCCAACGGAAATTGTTGTTTCTGGAATTGATAAACAGCAAGTTGGACAAGTTGCAGCGGAAATTCGTGAGTATCGTAAGCCTGAGCCTTATAAAGGTAAAGGTGTTAAGCATGCAGATGAACGTATCTTCCGTAAAGAAGGTAAAAAGAAATAAGGATTTTGTATTATGGTTTCATCTAAGGACATTATCCAACGTCGTGCAAGGCGCGTTCGTCGTAGAATTAAAATGGTTTCTCATGATCGTCCTCGGCTTAGTGTTTATCGTTCAAATCAGAACATTTATGCTCAAGTTATCGATGATTTGCGGGGATGTACACTTGTTTCAGCCTCTACCCTTGAAAGTGATTTGAAAAAATCGTTAAAGAGTGGTGCTGATAAAAAGGCGGCCTTTGCTGTTGGTAAGTTAATTGCTGAGCGTGCGAAGAAAGCGGGTGTTAATGAGGTGGTTTTTGATCGTGGAGCGTATGTGTACCATGGTCGCGTCAAAGCTTTAGCTGAAGCTGCTCGTGAAGGTGGTTTGAGTTTCTAAAATTTCTTATTTATGAATGAGTAAGGAGAGTTTAGAGTATTTCGTTTAAGTTCTTCCAGTTTGATGAGGGACTTTGTTATCGTGCTTCCGGAAAAGAAAAAGGAATGAGGAATGGCACAAAAAGAACGTGGTGAGAGAGAAGAACGCGATAATGAATTTGTCGATAGGCTCGTTCATATCAATCGTGTTGCTAAAGTTGTAAAGGGTGGTCGGCGTTTTGGTTTTGCTGCTCTTGTTGTCGTTGGAGATCAAAAAGGCCGTGTGGGTTTTGGACATGGTAAAGCCCGTGAAGTTCCAGAAGCCGTTCGTAAAGCAACGGAATCTGCAAAACGTGGGATGATTTATGTTCCACTTCGGTCTGGGCGTACATTGCATCATGATCTTGAAGGTCGTCACGGAGCTGGGCGTGTTTTGCTACGCTCGGCTTCTGCTGGTACTGGTATTATTGCTGGGGGGCCAATGCGTGCTATTTTTGAAGCTCTTGGTATGCAGGATGTCGTTGCAAAATCACTAGGATCGTCGAATCCTTATAACATGGTTCGTGCAACATTTGATGCATTGAAACATCAAATGCATCCTAGAGATATTGCTGCTCAACGTGGTATAAAGTATTCGACTTTGCAGGCGCGTCGTCGCCATTTAGTCGACCTAGAAGGGTAGTTTCTGAGATTATCAGAAAAGGAATTAGGAAATGGTTCAGAAAAAATCTCAGAGTGGTAAAACTGTGACGGTGGAACAAATTGGAAGCCCTATTCGAAACTCACAGATTCAGCGTGCAACCTTAAAGGGGCTTGGACTAAATAAAATGCGTCGTCGGCGCGTTTTAGATGATACACTTTGTGTGCGGGGTATGATTGCTCGGGTTCGGCATCTTGTTCGCGTTATAGATGAAGGTTAAGGGTTGCGGGAGTATTAGATATGAAACTCAATGAACTGCGTGATTGCGAAGGCGCAACAAAAAATCGTAAGCGTGTTGGGCGTGGTATTGGTTCCGGTACGGGTAAGACTGGCGGTCGTGGTGTAAAAGGGCAAAAGTCACGTTCTGGTGTTTCCCTTAATGGTTTTGAAGGTGGGCAAATGCCCATCTATCGTCGTTTGCCAAAACGTGGATTTAGGAATTTCTTTACTAAAACCTACAATGAAGTTTCACTAGGACGTATTCAGTTGGCAGTTGATGCAGGTAAGTTGAATATTGAAAAGCCTGTTGATATGGTTTCTTTGAAAGAGGCTGGTATTATTCGTCGTGAAAAAGATGGGGTTCGTCTTCTTTCTGATGGTGATTTGAAGGCTAAGATTACCTTTCATGTTTCTGGTGCTTCACAAGCTGCTCGTGTTAAGATTGAAAAAGTGGGTGGTCAGGTTATTCTTCCTGATATTGCTCGATAATTTTTTAATATGAATAGAGACCTAAAGAAGAATAATATCTGTTTTGTGGGATCTTTTGTGGAGAATTGTTTAAGTTCTGCATTTGTTTGTGTATGCATATATGAATTTTAGGATTATACTTCTGTGATTTGAAGAACTGGAGTGTAAAGTGGAGACGTTTTATGGCATCAGCAGCAGAGCAATTTGCTTCCAATATAAATTTCGGCACCTTTTCGCGTGCAACTGAATTAAAGAAACGCATCTGGTTTACTCTGTTGGCGCTTCTTGTATATCGTTTTGGCACTTACATCTCTCTTCCAAGTATCAATATCGATGCTTTGCGGCAAACATTTGAACATCACGCGTCGGGTGTATTAGGACTCTTTAATATGTTTGCTGGAGGTGCTGTTGGGCGTATGGCTATTTTTGCGCTGGGTATCATGCCTTATATATCGGCATCTATTATTGTGCAATTGTTAACATCTATTATTCCTTCTTTGGAAACTCTTAAAAAAGAAGGGGATTTAGGTCGTAAGATTATCAATCAATATACGCGTTATGTAACAGTCGTATTGGCAATTCTACAAGCTTTTGGTATTGCGGTTGCGCTTGAAAGCGGTATAGGGTCGGGGCTTCAAATTGTTTTAGAACCAGGTCTTATGTTTCGTATTTCTTCTGTTATTACGCTTGTTGGCGGAACGATGTTTCTTATGTGGCTTGGCGAGCAAATTACGTCACGTGGTATTGGTAATGGGGTTTCTCTTATCATTTTTACAGGGATTGTAGCCAACTTTCCTTCTACTTTTGCTCAGCTTTTGACAGCTCATAGTCAGGCTGATTTATCAACTTTTCTTTTAATAGGAATCGTTCTTATTGCTGTTTTGGTTATTGGGCTTATTGTTTTTATAGAGCGTGCGCAACGGCGAATTCTTATCCAATACCCGAAACGTCAGGTCGGTAATCAAATGTTTCAAGGAGATATGTCGCATCTTCCTTTAAAGTTGAATACTGCTGGTGTTATTCCACCTATTTTTGCTTCATCTTTATTATTATTACCTGCCACTATTAATAATTTTTCTGATAAAATGCCACAATGGGTTCAGGAGATTTCTTATGCTCTTGGTCATGGACAGCCACTTTATATGATTGTTTATGCATTTTTAATGGCGTTTTTTTGCTTTTTTTATACAGCTATTGTGTTTAATCCAAGTGATACTGCAGATCAGTTGAAAAAACATTCTGGTTTTATTCCAGGGATTCGTCCAGGTGAGCGTACAGCTGAATATATTGATTACGTTTTGACGCGTATTACTGTTGTGGGCGCTATTTATATTATCTTGGTTTGTTTGTTACCTGAATTTATGATATCTGCATTACAGGTTCCTTTTTATCTTGGGGGAACATCCTTGTTGATTGTTGTTACTGTTACACTTGATACGGTTGCTCAAATTCAGGGGCATCTTGTTGCCCACCAATATGAAGGGTTGATAAAAAAATCAAAACTTCGTGGAGGTAGAAGGAATCGATGAGAGTTATTCTTTTAGGTCCTCCTGGAGCGGGAAAAGGTACGCAAGCAAAAATGTTGACTGAGGAATATAACATTCCTCATTTATCAACAGGGGATATGTTGCGTGAGGTGATTGCCAAAGAAACGGAGATTGGTAAAAAAGCTAAAGCTATTATAAGTTCTGGTGCTTTGGTACCTGATAGTATTGTTAATCAAATCGTATCAGATCGGATTGATGAAGCTGATTGTGTAAACGGTTTTGTTTTGGATGGATATCCGCGAACTGTGGGGCAAGCAGAAGCGTTGCAACAGATACTGGATTCAAAAAATATGCGGCTTAATGCTGTTATTGAATTGTGTGTTGATGAAGACGTGTTGATTGAACGTATGAAGAAGCGCGTTGAGGAAACAATAGCGACTGGTGGACAGGTTCGTTTAGATGACAATCCTGTTGCTTTTGCAAAAAGATTAGTAGAATATCGTGAAAAAACAGCTCCCTTATCAAAATTTTATTCAGAGAGGGGAATGTTGAAGGTTATTGATGGAATGATTGGTGTTTCTGAAGTGACACGTATGATTAGAGGTTTTTTTTCATGAGATTTTTTTTAGAAATAAATGAAAAGAGTTGACTTTTGAGATGAAATCTATCAGAAGTGAATTTAATTTATTTTAGTGAAATAATAGGATTCGGAAGAATTTTTTTCTGAGTCTATTTTTTTCTGTAAGGTATATCAGGTATTTTATAACAATTTGTCAAAATAACTAAGGAGAGTAGGCGTGGCTCGTATTGCTGGCGTCAATATCCCGACAAATAAGCGTGTAATTATTGCGCTTCAATATATCCACGGGATTGGACCAAAATTTGCTCAAGAAATTATTGAAAGAGTTGGCATTCCTTTGGGGCGTCGTGTGCATGAGCTTTCAGATGCTGAGGTGCTGCAGATTCGTGAGGCAATAGATCAGGGGTATCAAGTTGAAGGTGATCTTCGTCGTGAGGTTGCTATGAATGTTAAGCGTTTGATGGATCTTGGTTGTTATCGAGGATTGCGTCATCGCCGGTCTTTGCCTGTCCGAGGACAGCGTACACATACGAATGCCCGTACACGTAAAGGTCCGGCTAAGGCAATCGCCGGTAAGAAGAAATAAGGGCCTTTGTGGAAGGTTTTTTATATATTCTTTTTCTTGTTTGATTTTTTTGACAAGGAAAAAAGGTGGAGCTGCTGATGTTACGGCAGTGATGAGATCGTTGAAAGGGAAATTATGGCCAAGGAAGCCACACGTGTTCGTCGTCGCGAACGTAAAAATATTTCATCGGGTGTTGTGCATATTAATTCAACATTTAATAACACAATGATTACTATTACTGATGCTCAGGGTAATGCAATTGCTTGGTCATCTGCTGGAGCTCAGGGGTTTAAAGGTGCGCGTAAATCGACACCTTTTGCTGCTCAAGTTGCTGCGGAGGATTGTGCAAGAAAAGCGCAAGAGCATGGTATGCGTTCTTTGGAAGTTGAAGTTTGTGGACCTGGATCAGGGCGTGAATCTGCTTTACGTGCATTGCAATCTGTTGGTTTTGTCATTACTTCTATTCGCGATGTAACACCAATTCCTCATAATGGATGTCGTCCGCGGAAAAGGCGGCGTGTTTAATTGGGTGTTGTTTTTTGTTGTCGGAGATTTCTCTGATGTTCACATTGGTCGTTACGATTGAATGGTAACGGAACTAAAGAACGGGAATAAAAATATGATCCAGAAAAACTGGCAGGAACTTATTAAACCCAATAAGGTTGAATCATGTGCACATGATAATCCAAATATTATAAGTGTGATTGCTGAACCTCTTGAGCGTGGTTTTGGTTTAACGTTAGGAAATGCGCTTCGTCGCGTTTTGTTATCTTCGCTTCGTGGTGCTGCTATTACTGCTGTGCAGATTGACGGTGTCTTGCATGAATTTTCATCGATTCCAGGTGTGCGTGAGGATGTTACGGATATTATTCTGAATATAAAAGAAATTGCACTTCGTATGGAAGAAGAAGGGCCCAAACGTGTCGTCGTTTATAAAGAGGGGCCTGGTGTCGTGAAAGCGGGAGATATCAGTACAGTTGGAGATATGGAAATTCTAAATCCAGATCATGTTATTTGTACTCTTGATGAAGAAGCTGAAATTCGTATGGAATTTATTGTCAACACAGGAAAGGGGTATGTTCCATCTGATCGTAATTGTGTTGATGATGCACGTATAGGGCTTATTCCAATTGATAGTCTTTATTCACCGATCCGTAAGGTATCTTATAAAGTAGAAAATACACGCGAAGGTCAAGTTCTCGATTATGATAAATTAACGCTCACGATTGAAACAAACGGTGCTGTTAATGGTGAGGATGCTGTTGCTTTTGCAGCACGCATTCTTCAGGATCAATTATCGTTATTTATTAACTTTGAAGAGCCACAGAAGGAGCCTGTTGAAGAGGCTGATTCTGAGCTTTCTTTTAATCCTGCACTTCTCAAAAAAGTAGATGAATTAGAACTTTCAGTTCGTTCGGCAAACTGTCTTAAGAACGATAATATTGTTTATATTGGTGATCTGATTCAAAAAACAGAATCTGAAATGCTTCGGACACCGAATTTTGGTCGCAAATCGTTGAATGAGATTAAAGAAGTTTTGGCGTGTATGGGTTTACATCTTGGGATGGAGATTCCTGCGTGGCCGCCTGAAAACATTGATGATCTTGCAAAACGTTATGAAGATCAATATTAAAATTAGAATTTAAGGAGAGGGCTTATGCGCCATAGTAAGTCAGGACGCAAGTTGAACCGTACTGCCAGTCACCGTAAAGCGATGTTTGCAAATATGGCAACTTCGTTGATCGAGCATGAGCAGATTGTGACAACGCTTCCAAAGGCTAAAGAAATTCGTCCTATTGTTGAAAAACTCGTTACTCTTGGTAAGCGTGGTGGTTTGCATGCGCGTCGGCAAGCTATTGCAGCACTTCGTGATGCAGGAAAGGTTGCAAAATTATTTGATACGCTTGCGCCACGTTATGCATCACGCAACGGTGGGTATTTGCGTATTATGAAAGCGGGGTTTCGTACCGGTGATAATGCGCCCATGGCTGTTATAGAATTTGTTGATCGTGATGTTGAAGCGAAGGGTGCTGGGGATCGTGCTCGCATGGAAGCTTCTGAGAATGAAAAGGGAACATCTTCGTAGAGTTTTTTATTCTGTTGGATTTTTAAAGGCCGCCTTGTCTTGGGCGGTTTTTTTGTGAGCATTTTTAAGTTTGTTTTAGTTGAGAAATAGGTGCAGAGAGAAAATTATAGAATATTGAATTATCTTATTTTTATAATATTTATTGTTCAAATAGGTTGTTTTTATTCTCTATTATGAAATATTAATAGAGGTCCTTAATTTGCGGGGATACGTTTTTTTATTCTATTAATCTTCAACAGAATGTGCTGATTTTATAAGGAGTGGATTATGAGGTATTCTTTTTGGGTGCGGATTTTTTTTGCAATTATGATGCAGATATCATTTGATCATGTATATGCTCATGTTCCTCAAACACAAACAGAAATCACCCTTTCATTTGCTCCTTTAGTTAAAAAGACAGTTCCATCTGTTGTAAATATTTATGCAGCTCGACAAATTAGAGCTCGATCACCTTTTGAAGGCGATCCATTTTTTGAGCAATTTTTTGGTCGTTTTCAAAATAAATTTCCTGTTCGTAAGCAATCGTCATTAGGATCAGGGGTGATTGTTGATGCACGTGGTTTGATCGTTACAAATTACCACGTCATTAAAGATGCAAGTGAAATTAAAGTGGCTTTTTCTGATGGACGGGAGTTTGAGAGTAAGGTCGTGCTCAAAGATGAAGCAACTGATATTGCAATTCTTGAAGTTAAGGAAAAAGATGCTCAATTTCCGGTTCTTTCTTTGGGAAATTCTGATGCTGTTGAAGTTGGTGATCTTGTTCTTGCTATTGGTAATCCTTTTGGTGTTGGTCAAACAGTTACAAGTGGTATTGTTTCAGCGCAAGCGCGTACACGTGTTGGGGTTTCTGATTTTGACTTTTTTATTCAAACAGACGCAGCCATTAATCCAGGGAATTCTGGTGGCGCTTTAATTGATATGAAAGGTCAGTTAATCGGAATTAATACGGCTATTTATTCGCGTTCCGGTGGTTCTGTAGGGATTGGTTTTGCTATTCCAGTTAATCTTGTAAAAGTGATGCTTGATACTGTTAAACGCGGTGGAAAATATTTTGTGCCGCCTTATATTGGGGCTTCTTTTCAAAATGTTACAGCTGATATTGCTGGTGGTTTAGGTTTAGAACGTCCCTATGGTGCTCTGATTATTGAAGTTATCAAAGATAGTCCTGCTGAAAAAGCTGGATTGAAAGTAGGTGATGTTATTTTGAGTGTGCAGGGGGTACGCGTTGACAGTCCAGATAGTCTTGGTTATCGTTTGATGACAGCTGACGTTGAGCATAGTCTTGCTTTGGAATATTTACGAAGTGGAAAAACTTTAAAAACACAAATAACAGTTTCATCGATATCAGAAACTGCATTTTTAAAATCTGAAAAAATTACGGGTGACAGTCCTCTTGCTGGTGCTGAAGTGTTAGATTTGACACCGCAAAATAGTCGACGTTTTCATCTTCCTATATCTGCAAAAGGGGTTGTGATTATCAATCTTGATAAAATGAGCAATGCAGCTGGAATTTTTCAGTCAGGAGATATTCTACGTGTTGTAAATGGCCATAAAATTCAAACAGTTCATCAGTTGAAAAAGGTTCTTATGCAAGGTCGCTCAAATATGTGGCAATTGGAATATGAACGTGATGGTATGTATATTCGCCAATTTATTCGTTGAGGTTTTTTTTTGAAGAAAGATTTTTTTACTTCGTCGTTTGATTTTCAAGTTAATAAAAATCAGCCACTTGCAGAAAGAATGCGCCCTTGTTCTCTCAATGATGTTGTGGGACAAAAGCATTTGATTGGAGAGGATGGTTTGCTTTCACGTATGGCGGCAACAGGCTCAATTGGATCGATGATTTTTTGGGGACCTCCAGGGACGGGAAAAACGACCGTTGCACGTTTGTTAGCCCTTGAAACAAATTTCGCGTTTGAACAGGTTTCTGCTATTTTTACAGGAGTTTCTGAACTTAAAAAGATTTTTGAAGTTGCGCAGAGGCGTTTTATATCTGGGGATAAAACACTTCTCTTTGTTGATGAAATTCATCGGTTTAATCGTGCACAGCAGGATAGTTTTCTTTCTGTGATGGAAGAGGGTACTGTGGTACTTATAGGTGCAACAACCGAAAATCCTTCTTTTGAACTGAATGCTGCCCTTCTTTCGCGTGCACGTGTTTTAACATTTCTTTCTCATGATCATGAAAGTTTGGACATGCTTTTGAGGCGTGCTGAAGAAGTGGAGGGAAAAACTCTTCCCTTGGATAATGATGCCAGAGACGTTTTGATAGAGATGTCTGATGGTGATGCGCGGGTTGCGTTAACATTGGCAGAGGAAGTTTGGTCTATTGCGCCATTGGGAGAGATTCTTGATGTTGTTGCTTTGCAAAAAGTTATTCAGCGTCGTGCGCCTATTTATGATAAAGGACGAGATGGGCATTATAATCTCATTTCAGCGTTGCATAAATCCGTTCGTGGATCTGATCCTGATGCTGCGCTTTATTATTTGGCACGTATGTTGGATGCTGGTGAAGATCCTCTCTATATTGGGCGAAGATTGGTTCGTATGGCCGTTGAAGATATTGGTTTGGCGGATCCTCAAGCTCTTGTCATTTGTAATGCAGCAAAAGATGCCTATGATTATTTAGGATCACCAGAAGGAGAGTTGGCCTTGGCGCAAGCATGTCTTTATGTTGCAACTGCGCCAAAGTCAAATGCAGCATATCTTGCGTATAAAGCAGCACTGCGTTGTGCACGCAAAAATGGCTCTTTACCACCTCCTAAGCATATTCTTAATGCTCCTACGAAATTTATGAAGGAAGAAGGGTATGGAAGTGGTTATTGTTATGACCATGATGAACCAGATGCTTTTTCAGGACAAGAATATTTTCCCGAAAAACTTGGACGTCAGAGTTATTATAAACCAGTTGAGCGTGGTTTTGAGCGTGAAATTGTGAAACGTCTTGAGTGGTGGCAACAGTTGCGCAAAAAACGTAAAGATCAAAATAAAATTTGAGTTGAAATACGTTTTTTATTGATCTCTTATGTTATTGTATGAGAAATTTAGCTTATATTTTAAACATTTATTGCATTGCTTATAGAGATTTTTTTTGATATTTTCAAAAGTGCGTGTTTTTTCAAATTTAAATATGTCATTCAACTTTTAAGCTGCTCTATTTTTTTTGGTTTTTATTAAATAATATATTGACTTATAATGATGATTGACTGTTTCGTAAGTTGAATGAAAGTTTCAAATACCGTAAATTTCTCTCATCCCAAGTCTGTTATTTGTTGAAGAAATCAAGTTATTCGCTTGCATGTTACAAGCAGGATTAGCGTGTGATAAAAACTGTACAAGAAAAGACTAAAAATCCCTCTTATGAATTGTCTCAAGTACCGAAAGCTGTTGCAATATTGGAGGATGATAAATAGTGTGATGGTGCCGGCTTGCTCCTTCTATAGAGTAAAGATGGTGGTGCCTAAAGGGTTTTGCAGTATACCACATTCATAGGTGTTGTCACAAAATGAGCTTGGAAGTTTTGAGAGATGTTTCTTAAATCAAGTGCATGAATATGCAACACAATAGCGTTTTGTTCTTCGATGCAATAGGGTATGAGGTTGATTGATGATGCGTTTTTTGTGTGATCAATAGCGGGAGAATTCTTAGTCTCTCAAGTATTTAATCAAAGGGATAAGCAGAAGGGTTGTAGAACATTGTGTTTAAAATTAAATTGTTCCTTTTCTAGAGAGATATAAATATGTTAACTATGCTCCCATAGAGATATTACTTTATTGGAGTTTATTATGTGTCATAAGATAAGCAATGCCAATTCTTTATTGTGATGGTCATGAATGTTTATGGACATAATGTGGAGATAGGAATGGAAATAGTCTGTGAAACTCTAAACTCAAACCTTTAGTTAAATTAAAAGTACAGTGTACACTAAAGTTTTAGGTTATTATGAATTCGGTCAAGGATATAATCGTGGATAAAACAAAAGCTCTCGATGCTGCTCTCTCACAAATTGAACGTTCTTTTGGTAAAGGCTCGATTATGCGTCTTGGGCAAAAAGAGCAAGTTGTTGAAATTGAAACAATTCCAACAGGATCGTTATCCTTGGATATTGCTTTAGGGATTGGTGGATTACCGAAGGGGCGTATAGTTGAGATTTATGGACCAGAAAGTTCTGGGAAAACAACATTGGCTCTCCATGCTATTGCTGAGGCACAGAAAGGTGGTGGGATTTGTGCTTTTATTGATGCAGAGCATGCGCTTGATCCTATTTATGCGCGTAAGCTTGGTGTTGATTTAGAAAACTTGTTCATTTCTCAGCCAGATACCGGTGAACAGGCATTGGAAATTACAGAAACGTTGGTTCGTTCTGGTGCCGTTGATGTGCTTGTTGTGGATTCTGTCGCAGCTTTAACACCGCGAGCAGAAATTGACGGTGAAATGGGTGATGCTTTGCCCGGATTGCAAGCTCGGTTAATGAGTAAAGCGTTACGAAAATTAACCGCAGCAATTTTTCGCTCTAACTGTATGGTTGTTTTTATTAATCAAATTCGCATGAAAATTGGTGTGATGTTTGGTTCTCCTGAAACGACAACGGGTGGAAACGCTTTAAAGTTTTATGCTTCTGTTCGTTTAGATATTCGTCGCATTGGATCCATTAAAGATAGGGATTCAATTGTTGGTAATCAGACGCGCGTTAAAGTGGTGAAAAATAAATTGGCACCTCCATTCAAACAGGTTGAGTTTGATATTATTTATGGTGAAGGTATTTCCAAAGTAGGTGAGTTGATTGATTTGGGTGTCAAGGTTGGTGTTGTGGAAAAATCTGGTGCATGGTTTTCTTATAATTCTCAGCGTTTAGGGCAGGGGCGTGAGAATGCAAAGCAGTTTTTACGTGAACATGTGGAAATAGCTACAGAGATTGAAGCAGCTTTGCGCCAAAATGCTGGTTTGATTGCGATTGAATTGTTAGAAAATGCAGGGTCAGAAAATATAGAAAGTGATGAAGCCATTTGATGGGGCGTTTTTTTCGTCTATAATTTTTTTCTTTAAGATTTTCCTGTTTTTTTGTTTGAGTTTTTAAATACGCAGTCATTTTTTTCTCAATTTTTTAAAACAAATATTCCATTTTTGATTAAATTGACTCCATGCGTGGCGAAGAGGATTTAATGAGGGGGGATTTTTCTTTTATGGTTTTGTGCTGTATTGAGCAGGTGTCAACATGAATAGTGTTAATAATATTCGGTCAACATTTTTGGATTATTTTCATCGTAATGGGCATAAAGTTCTTTCTTCTAGTCCGCTTGTTCCGCGGAATGATCCTACACTTATGTTTACAAATGCAGGGATGGTGCAGTTTAAAAATGTTTTTACTGGACTTGAACAACCTTCTTATACGCAGGCAACAACGGCACAAAAATGTGTTCGTGCGGGTGGAAAGCATAATGATCTTGATAATGTTGGTTATACGGCGCGCCATCATACATTTTTTGAAATGTTGGGTAATTTTTCTTTTGGTGATTATTTCAAAGAAGAAGCCATTTTTTTATCATGGAATCTTTTAACAAAGGAATTTTGCCTGCCAAAAGATAAATTGTTGGTGACAGTTTATCAGAGTGATGATGTTGCTGCTGAACTGTGGCGTAAAATTTCTGGTCTTCCAGATGAAAAAATTGTCCGTATTGCGACGGTTGATAATTTTTGGTCGATGGGAGAAACAGGCCCTTGTGGGCCTTGTTCGGAGATTTTTTATGATCATGGTGATGAAATATGGGGCGGTCCTCCTGGAAGTGCTAATGAAGATGGGGATCGCTTTATTGAGATTTGGAATCTTGTTTTTATGCAGTATGAGCAAGTTTCCAAGGAAGAACGTGTTAACTTACCTCACCCTTCTATTGATACAGGCATGGGATTAGAGCGTATTGCTGCTGTTTTACAGGGCGTTCATGATAATTATGACATTGATCTTTTTCGTGCATTAATTGCTGCATCAGAAGAAATTACAGGGATTGAGGCAAAGGGTGATTTTATTGCCAGCCATCGTGTCATTGCTGATCATCTTCGCTCATCTGCATTTTTGATTGCTGATGGTGTGCTTCCTTCTAATGAAGGAAGAGGATATGTTTTACGTCGTATTATGCGTCGTGCTATGCGTCATGCGCATCTTCTTGGTGCTAAAGAGCCCTTAATGTGGCGACTTTTGCCTGCTTTAATTCGCGAAATGGAACAAGCCTATCCTGAGTTGGTGCGTGCTGAATCTTTGATTTCAGAAACTTTAAGGTTAGAAGAAATACGTTTTCGTAAAACGCTTGAACGAGGACTTGGTTTGTTGAACGAAGCAAGTACCGATCTTAAAGAAGGGGACTATTTGAATGGTGAAGTTGCTTTCAAGCTCTATGATACCTATGGTTTTCCGCTTGATTTGACGCAAGATGTTCTTCGTCGTCGCGGAATATCTGTTGACGTTGGTGCTTTTGATAAAGCGATGGAACGCCAAAAAGAGGAGGCACGTGCCAATTGGTCTGGTTCTGGAGAAGCTGGAACAGAGAAAATCTGGTTTTCTGTTCGTGATCAAGTGGGGGCCACAGAGTTTTTAGGTTATGAAACTGAGACAGCGAAAGGTATTCTTACAGCTCTTGTATGTGATGGTAAAATTGTTGATCATATTTCTTCAGATCAGAAAGCTATGCTTGTTGTTAATCAGACACCTTTTTATGGTGAATCTGGTGGGCAAATTGGTGATAGCGGTATCATTTCTGGTGAAAATTTTATTTTTAAGGTGCATGATACCCAAAGAAAGGGTGATGGTGTTTTTATCCATATTGGGGAGGTGAAATCTGGTCAGGCATCGAGGTCTGATTGTGTAGAATTAACGGTTGATATTGTTCGTCGTAAGAAAATTCGTGCGAATCACTCTGCTACTCATTTGTTACACGAAGCTTTACGCCAAACATTGGGGGACCATGTTACACAAAAGGGTTCTCTTGTATCGCCAGATCGGTTGCGTTTTGATTTTTCCCATCCAAAATCCGTTTCACCAAAAGAGTTGAAAAAAATAGAAGATTTAGCCAATGAGATTATTTTGCAAAATAGTAAAGTAATAACGCGCCTCATGGCTGTAGATGAGGCCATTTCTGAAGGAGCCATGGCATTGTTTGGTGAAAAATATGGTGATGAAGTTCGCGTTGTTTCTATGGGGGAGCCACTTGAACAGGAAAGATTAAAAAAGCGTTGGTCAATTGAGCTTTGTGGAGGGACACATGTGGAGCGAACAGGTGATATTGGTTTAATTCATATTGTTTCTGAAAGTTCTGTTTCAGCTGGAGTGCGGCGTATTGAAGCTTTAACAGGCAAAGAAGCACGTCTTTATCTTAGCCGCCAAGATGAACGTATTCATGAAATCGCTGATCTTTTAAAAACTTCTTCTGCTGGTGTGGAAGAACGGGTGCGAATTTTGCTTGATGATCGTCGTAAACTTGAAAAAGAATTGAATGATGTACGCAAGAAAATGATGTTGAGTGGTGGAGTAACAGAAAGGAGCCAAGATGATATTATCATCATCAATGGGTTTTCTTTTACCGGACGCGTTGTTAAAAATATTTTACCACGGGATCTTAAGGCGCTCGTCGATTCTGAGAAAAAACAAATTGGATCTGGAGTGGTTGCTTTTATTAGTGTCTCGGAGGATGGAAAAGGGAGTGCTGTTGTCGGTGTTACGGATGATTTAACGGATAAATTAAATGCTGTAGATCTCGTTCGTATTCTTTCAGCGATGCTTGGTGGTAAAGGTGGAGGTGGCCGTCCTGATATGGCGCAGGCTGGTGGTCCTGAGGGGAACAAAGCTGATGAGGCATTTGCGGCACTAAAAGATTTTCTTGAAAAAAATTAAAGAATGAAATCATTCTGCATAGGTATTTTTCACATTGTTATATTTGGTTGGCATCTATGTATCATGAATATCTGTCTGGTGTATTTCTGAAATGCAGATACAGCGTAATTGGGGAAAATATAATTGTTAAAGATAAAAACAGTGTTTGTCTTTATCACCACTTTATCATTTGGCTTTATAGCTTCCAAGCGTTTCAGGAGTCACCTTTTTAAGATAAGATAGATTATGCAGCACTTCATGCTTTACTGTGTATTCTTTTACTAGGAAGACTCGTTATTGTGTTGCTCTTATAGATTTTTTGAAGAAACATCTCTTTTTATGAAAGGAAAAATACAAGATTTATTGCATACGATTATCCTTATAAAGTTATAAGCTATCATTATTCGATTAGTTTTCAAATGAATAAAATTTCTTTCCTTGAAAAGGCTTATAAAAGAGTTGTTGTATCTTAGAGCTATTATTTTCATTTTGCTTGTTATGTACAAGAAAACAGTTTTTTGGTTTATTATTAAAAGGTCTTGAAAGGAATATTCTCCTATCTTTATAAATCTTTATTTTAAGTTATAAAGTAATGAATTATCAATATAAATCAAAGGAATATAACATAAATCTAAATATTTAGATTAACATCTAATTTATTTATGATAAAATTGCTTTAATATATTGAATTATAATGATAATTTATCGTTTTATCTTTTGAATAAGAGCTACGAATATTCGTAGGGTTTTATTATTTCAAATTCTGTGTATGTTAAATTAATCAAAACCACTCACGAATGTCGTTGTGAAATGGGCTTAAGAGCATTGAGAAATGTTTCTTAAAAAAAGTTATATGAATGTGCAAAACAAGGATGTTCTGTTCTTTATGAGAGGACTATAAAGAAAGTGATAAACAAAAGTGCAACGCAATACATAATATTCATTATTTAAAAGATATTACTTTAGTTCGTTTTGAAATTCGTAAAGCTGAGTGAAAGGAAGACGGTAAAACTGGAAATTGTTTTTACCTTTACATCTTTACATTTTCCCTAAATGAGAATGTATACTCGTCAGTATGCACAGATATAGGAAAATATTTTTGTTAAATACCTAAAATGGATTGTGGCATTTTTAGAAATCTTTTTACTTGTATCATATATAAGAACTCTTGTTATCTTGAGGAGGATTTTTTTGCTTGAAAAAGAGTATCAATTTTATGATGCTATGGCTTCATGTAAGGGGATAACATTTTCTCCTTCTCTTTCTGGTGGTTTGATTGTTAAACCACTTGCCTTTAAAAAATTAGAGAAACGTCCCCCTTTATCGATCAATTCTTGAAAGTTTCCTTTTTCCATTAAGTGACCATGATCCAGAAAGAGTATCACATCAGCATTGCGTACTGTTGAGAGGCGATGTGCTATAATAAAAGTAGTGCGGTTATGGCTTATGCAATCGAGAGCATCTTTGACACGTGCTTCTGTTTCAACATCAAGAGCGCTTGTTGCTTCATCTAGAATGAGAATAGGGGCATTTTTTAAAACAGCGCGTGCAATTGCTAGTCGCTGTTTTTCTCCACCTGATAATTGAGATCCTCGTTCGCCCACCATTGTGTTATAACAATCAGCTTTTTTTAGAATAAAATCGTGAGCTTCTGCTATTTTTGCTGCTTCATAAAGTTCTTCATTTGTTGCGCTCGCTTTTCCTATTGAAATATTGTCATGAATAGTACGGTTGAAAAGACCCGAGTCTTGAAATACTGTTGCTAGAGATTTGCGTAAAGATTCGCGATTGATTGAGCATATATTTATTCCATCAATGGAGATATGCCCAAGGGTAGGGTCGTATACGCGTTGCAACAGATTGATCAATGTTGTTTTTCCAGCCCCTGTTGGTCCTACAATCGCAACAGTTTGTCCTGCTTTAACTTCAAAGGAAATATCAAAAACACCTTGAGAAGAATTTGGGAATTGATAGGTCACGTGATGAAATTGTATGGCGCCTTTAACATTTTGGAGGGAAGGAAGATTTTGCGGTTCGTTAATATGAAAGGTTGAGTCTTCCATTTCAAAAAATTCTTGCAGTTTTGCTTGTGAGGATATTGCACAATTAATAAAATTGCTCATTTGGTCTAGGCGGCTAATCATGAGTTGTGCAAATCCAACAAAAGCAACGACTTCACCTACTCGTAATTGATCTTTTGCAACAAAAAAAGCTCCAAGGAGAAGAACACAAACGATTGAAATTGTTGAAGCCATTCGATTTAAGCCACTGGCGAGCGCCCACCAATTGAGAACAGGATTTTGTGCTTTAAGAAGAGCATTTGTATGTTGATGCAGTATGGAAGTTTCTTCTTTTATTCGGTTATAACTTTGTACAATGGAAACATTAGAGATTGAATCACTGACATGTTTAAAAAGGTTATGATGATAGCATTCTACAGCGGCTTGTCCGTCTTTTGTTTTTCGCATCACTAAACGTGCAATTAATACATAGATGATGGCAAGCACAACCAAGACTATTGAAAGGCGCCAATTCATATTAAAGGCTATGGGGATGAGAACCAATAAGGCGACAAGCGTTGAGAGATGTTGTCGCATAAAATCAAGCCATATGGTTGACATGGAATCTATAGCGCGCAAAAGTGTATGGAGTGCGTTAGATGTTTCGCGTTGTTGATGCCAAATTAACGGCATGGCAATGATACGTTCGAAAGATTCTGTTAAAACCGTTAAGCGACGTCTATGGGCTAAGCGGTCTGCACCGCGAGCAACAAGGACATAAGCGATAATATGTGAAAGTCCAAAACAAACCCAAATGGCAAGAGTAGAGATGATACCTGTTTTTTCTGTAATAGAATCGATAACCCGTCCAAATAAAATAGGTTCTGCAATGGTGATAATCGCTAACATAACATTAGCGGTACAGATTAAAAGGGATGCATTTTTTTCTCTGTTTAGGTAAGTGAGAACACGTGCATAGGTTTTGAATAAGGACACTGTTAATTATCTCCATTCGCTGTTAAGCGTAAAGGCTATTGATTTTTTTTATAACGCTTAATTTTTAGCTAATAAAATTTGGACGTTAAGAAAAGGCAATTTTGGATACTAACTGTAATATGGTGTGATAAAGCCAACTAAAATATGAATTTTTGTGTTTATATTTGTGCTTATAAAGGCGCAAAAATAGATCAATAAAATTATCAGGCAAGGGAACTTTCATGGCAGGCGTAGAAATAAAAAAAGTTGAGGCAGATGAAGATGGAATGCGCTTAGATCGTTGGTTTAAAGTGCATTATCCAGGACTTGGTTTTGGAGCTTTGCAAAAATTGTTGCGTTCTGGTCAGATACGGGTTGATGGTGGACGTGTTAAAGCCGATACGCGTCTTTGTATAGGACAGGCTGTTCGTATTCCACCTCTCCCTATTAATGACAAGGAAAATTTTTCAATAACGGATAAAACACTTCGTGGGCAGGATGATGGGACCGTTTTGAAAAAAATGCTGCTTTATGAAGATCCAAAGGTATTTGTTTTTAATAAACCCGCTGGGTTGGCTGTCCAAGGAGGCTCTGGTTTAACACGTCATATGGATAGTATGCTTGAGGTATGGCGCAATAAAAAAGGTGAAAAGCCGCGTTTGGTTCATCGTCTTGATCGTGAGACGTCGGGGGTGCTTATTGTTGCACGATCAAGGGGAGCTGCTCAGTCCTTAACAGCTGCTTTTAGAGCGCGAGAAACAAAAAAGACTTATTGGGCGTTGGTTCGTGGCGTGCCTAAAAAAAAGCAGGACAAAATTTCAACGTGGATGGTTAAGGAAATGACTGCACAAGGTGACAAAATGCGTGTTTGTGAACATGGGGAGCCAGATTCACATCATGCGGTTTCCTACTATCGCGTTTTAGATACACGAGGGCGGGCTCTTTCGTGGCTTGAA
The DNA here is from genome assembly GCF_042197205.1 of Bartonella sp. AA2SXKL. Classification (NCBI taxonomy): domain Bacteria; kingdom Pseudomonadati; phylum Pseudomonadota; class Alphaproteobacteria; order Hyphomicrobiales; family Bartonellaceae; genus Bartonella; species Bartonella sp. AA2SXKL. Next base: position 102,991 of record NZ_JBHIRN010000006.1, on the reverse strand, counting down.
ATGGAACCCTATACAGGGAGAACACATCAGCTTCGTGTGCATGCTGCCCATATGGATCATCCTATCATTGGCGATACAAAGTATTTTTTTTCTGATAGTAATTGGACATTACTAGGAGGAATTCAAAATCGTCTTCATCTTCATGCACGTCGTATTCGTATTCCTCATCCTTCAGGAGGAATATTGGACATTGTTGCACCTTTACCACCTCATATGGTTCAAAGTTTTAATCTTTTGTCTTTTAATGAGAGTGATGCTGAAACAGAGTAAAGAAACTTCATTTGTTCTTTTTGATTGATATAAAATTTTGTCTATAAATTTAATAAGATGAATAGGGCATCATTTGAAGGAAGTTTTTGATAAGTCAATCGCTATGAGAAAATTATGTTTTTGAGTGATGAAATTTTCGAATATCATGGCTTTCTTTCTACAGCTCTTTATCCATATTGATTGTATTGTTATTTTTTGGATATGGTGTATCATTTAATAATCTGAGTTTATGAAGCTGCTTCTTTGAATTATCTATAGAGGTCATATATTGGGAAGGCGTGTCTGTTGAGGGAGATGAGTTAGATAAAATCTGAAAGATATTTACTAAAATAGAGAAAGCGATTTTAGTTTTTTATGGGGAATAATGAAGGCATTTTATAGTAATGCTTAGGAAAAGTAGACTCTCAAAAAAATCCTGTTGTCAAGGAAGTTTGTTCTGTTATAAATGTGGTTTGATATGCTTATAGTATAGATTTATGCTTTACTTACACAATGAAGCCTTCTTAGCAAAGTTCTCTTTTTAATGAGCAATTATTTTTCTACTTACTTAGTTTATCCAAAAGATCATCTTTCATAAAAGAAGAAATAAGTTTTTAGTATCTTAATGCTTCATTGAAGTGAACTCATCACATTAAAAAAATATCTAGACAAAAAATTGGAGATAAAACGTCAGGCGCGTTTTATTGCTCTAGGGAGGGCTTGAACACTTTTGTTTTTTCTAGTGAACAAAACAGATATTTATTATGGGAACATTCAAAGGGGAGATAAGTTGAAATTAGGAGTGACTGATGGGATCATTATTGATTGACGTTAATAACGTCTCAAAAATATATCGCAACATTGACAGAGGAATTGGTTTTAAAAACAAGGTGTTTTCTCTCTTCAAGCCGGTTTATACAAATCATCATGTGTTAAAAGATATGAGTTTCACCCTCTTTTCAGGGCAATCGTTAGCAATTCTTGGCCCTAACGGAGCGGGTAAATCGACACTGATTAAAATACTTTCTGGTATACAATACGCTGATGAGGGATGTGTTAAAGTCCTTGGTGTTGATCCTTATAAAGCGAAGAAAAATCTGTTCAAGTCTTTGGGTGTGGTCTTTGGTCACAAGAATTGTTTATGGTGGGATTTGCCCTTACGCTACAGTTTGGATATGGTTCAACCATTATATGGTCTTGAACGCGCCTCTTTTACCCGTGATCTTAAAGAGATCGCTGAGTTACTGGGCCTTGAGCATATTATGGATAAGCCAGTGCGGATGCTTAGTCTGGGTGAGAGAGTGAAAAGTGAATTGGCATTTAATCTCTCCTTTAGACCTAAACTGTTGTTTCTCGATGAGCCAAGTATTGGTCTTGATATTACATCTAAGCATGAAATCAGGGAGCTTCTTAAAAAACTGAAAAAGGAGCGTGGCACTGGGTATATCATTACAAGTCATGATATGGGAGATATTGATGGATACGTTGATGATATTATTCTCTTGCATAAAGGAAAGAAACAGTTTCATGGTAATCTTCACGCGCTTAAAAATGTCATCCCTTCTTTGGTGAGAATAACGTTTTTTTGTGAACACATGGCTGTACCTTCAGCTGTTGTAGAAAAAATTGATGAGATTGCGTTGAAATTATCTACTTCTTTAAAAGATAAGCACTTTAACGCTGAAGAATGCTCGCTGGAGGTTTCGCTGCCCCGTGAGGATTTTGCGCGTTTTGTACGCGAAATTACAACCAAATTGAACTGTACGTTCTCTGTATCCACTCCCTCGCTTGAAGAGATGCTCCGTGTTAAATTTAAAGAATTTATCTAACCACTACTTTGGTATGTTTCTTTTTGCCAAGAATGGATTACTCACTGTTCTAAGTGATAGAGCAATGTTTTTTACCGATATTATCATTGGGACACTTTCGCCATTTGTTATTCAACTTCTATTATGGAATGCACTTTTCTCTGATACGGGCAACACCATAAATGGCTTTAGCTTTTATGATATGATGTATTATTATGCTTTTGCTTTAGTCCTAGGTCGCTTAAATAATGGTTATAATGTGATTAAGTTTTTCTCTCATCATGTTAAAGAAGGTCAATTAGAAGTATATCTTACAAAGCCCTTTAGTTATATGACACAAATACTTTTTACTTTTTTAGGGGAGAGTGTATTATATAGCATCCCGTTATTGGCTCTTTTTGTTGTTAAGCTTGTTTTATCCTATGAAAATATTCTGGGATTGGTCATCGCTTTTCTGTTCTTTTTTCTGGTTGTTATTCTATCACAATTGCTTTGTTTTTTACTCTCTTTTGGAATTGCCCTATTAAGCTTTTGGGTGATTGAGTACAATATATTACTCTCTTTCAGTATTCTCAGTTCAACGCTTCTTGGTGGTGTTCTTTTACCACCATCTTTTTGGCCGGTGTGGCTTATTCCGCTTATGCAATTTAATCCTTATCGTTTCATGATATCAGCTCCTGCCGAGTTTTTCGCGACGCAAAATTTAGCGTTGTTTCAGCAGTTTATTTTCGGAAGTTTTACTTATATTTTGTGTTTTTTATTCTTAATTTATATTGCTTGGAATAAAGGGATGAAAGCATATAATGGAGCGGGTGGTTGAGATGAAAATAATCCTTCATTTTATCAGTTTGAATATCCGCCGACAGATTGTTTATGGTAAGAATTTGGCTGGGGAGTTTATTCTTTCTCTATGCTATTATTTTATTCAATTCATATTTATTGATAGAATATCTTCTTTTTCAGGAAAGATCGGTAACTATAGCAGAGATGAAATCCATTTTATCTTTGTTGTCTTTGTTTTACTTGGAATATTTTTGAATATTTTTACTAATTCTATTGAAACGTTTTTTGAAAAAGTAGCGGATGGTAAAATTGAACCATACTTGATAAAGCCCGTTTCAATCTGGTTGTTGATGTTATTTGGTTGGTGTAAACCTCTTAATCTGATCAAGCTCTTTGTTCTTTATGTTAGTGCCTATTTATTTGTATCATTACCGAATATATCCGATCTTAAGCTAAGATGGATCTCTTTTATTGTTGCAATATTTTGTGTTTTTATTGTCAATATTTGTTTTTTCATGATGTTTAATTTTGTAACATTTATTATTAGCCGTAAGATGCCTGTCGAATATTTTCATGAAATGATTTACGAGCTTTCATTTGTGCCAATAGGAATTTATCCTTTAAGCATCGTAAAATGGCTTTTGTTTATGCTTCCCATGGCTTTTTCTGCTTCCTTGCCTGTGTCATTGTTGCTTGGTAAAGGCGAATGGAATATTGGATATGTTCTGTTGAGCGCTTTTCTTTCCATGGTCATGACTTTCATAAGTTATAAGAAAACAATTTGTAAATTTAATGGATTAGGGGGATGATATAAAAATCATCATGATTATAAAAATAAAAAATTGAGTGAAAATTCTATCGTACTGTAAAATATCGTTATTTATGCTGGCGGTATAAGGCATGTAAAATTTACACATGAGGATTTTTTATTAGACATATTCATGCATAAAATCAGTTGTATTTCTATAGCTATGAGCAAAGAATTTACAATAAAAATCAGAGAATTAAATTTCTTGGTTTTAGATTAGTTTGAGTTTAGATGGCTGCTTGATGACACAAGCCAATGGTAAGATGGTGTACAATATTAGTAGTGCTTTCTCATCTGAGCAAAATTTATTTTTGTTGCATTTATAGTGCTAAAAAATTGTCAAAGATGGGTAATTTTTATATGTGCAGAATGTGGTTATTCGTACGGATTTTGTTGCTGCATTCAATATATTATTACGTGGATGAGTTTTTGCTTAAACAATAAGAAAATTGACAGAATAAAGCTTTTAAGTTGCCCGATAGAAAGCTAAGAGCTGCGTTAAACAACATGATAGCAATTATCAAGAAAACAATCACATAGAGATTTTTCAGCATGCTGAGCAGTCAAAATTCAGTTAATAATTGCTTGGAAATAAAAGGATCCACTAAGCAAAGCAGGAAAAAACGATGGCAACGCAACTGAGTTCAATAACATAATTAAATATATTTCTTTATTGTTCTTGTAAACTAAGAGAATTATACTTAATTTTATTGTGAATTTCTTATTTTATGTTATGATTTTATTTAATATAAAGATAATTATTATGTAATATTTTAGTGTTATTGTAAATAATATTATTTAATTAAAAATATACAATATAAACATAATATATTTATATTATTTTAAATAGGTTATTTTAAAAATTAATTAAATAAGATATTATTTTGTAAAAAATTATTTTCTATTTTTTAAATATTAATAAGTTCACTTTTCAATTTTTCTTAACAATGATAAGAGAAAAATGGAGTTTTACATCCTCTTTTACAATAAATAAAAATGATACTTTAATCTGGTTTTGCTCTCTAAGCTTAGAGCTATACAAATGTTATTGCTTATCATTAATAAAACTAATGTGATTGATGGCGTAGAGATTACAAAGGGCTAATTTTTTTTGCATGTAATTCATATCTTTTACAAGACTTTAAAAATAACACAGAAAAAATGAGAGAGGAAGGAATAGTGAACAAGAGTGATAAGCTTTTTCATTTTCTAGTGTTATGATTACTTTTGTATTTTACGGTTCATTCATTGTATGTATGATCAATTCCAAAATTTTTATTTTAAGCTTATAGTGAATCTATATTTTAGTCTGTTATTGAAGTGTTGTCGTGATTGAGATTACAATATCACAGTAGTGAACACTCTGATTTAATAGAGAAGATTGTTTGCTAGCAAATAATCTATCCATATCAACGTTATTTAAATTTTTTTCCAAAATATATATATCTATGTTAATTTTCGTGATTGATATCTTTTCTAAGATGAAAAGGGGCATGAGCTGATTTAAATATCCATAAATTTTTCGTATTAACTCAAAAAATATACGATCATATAATTTTATGGCTATTCTAGATTATCATTTTGATAAACTGAAGAAGTATAACGATTAGCATTACAAAGGTTTGTGCAAAAATGCTTTTATTGGACATTATTAAATTTTTTATGATTTATATTTTAATCATTTTATCTTGGTTAGAAAAAAGGTGGACTCATTTTTATTTCTCTATTTTATCTTAAAGTCGTGGAATTATATTAATGTTAGAAAGTTATAATTGTGGAAGACAATGAACTTTATTAAAATTATTCCATGTTCTGGTAGAAACGCATGGCTGTGAAAACGTTGAAATGTGTAATAGCTTATGGCATTAGATTTAGCGCATTCACCAAAGTTATCCCTTATCTTATCTAATTTAGCTTTTCAATCAAAGAGTTAAGCTGGTTCTTACGCTAATTGTAGCTGGGGCAAATATTTTTTCTCAATCTATACTAAGGAAAAATATTTTATAAAAATATTTATTTTAATATATTATACAAAAAAATAAAAACATTGCGTGTAACTAAAAAAACAACATATTGATATTTTTTATATTATAAAATCATAATAATATTTATGATAATAAAGCTAAATTTATAATAAAAACAATAAAATAACTTTATTTTAATATATTTTTATATTTAAATTACTAAATGTAAAGTACAAATAAAATAATTGACAATCGTTAAATAAACATGTAACGGAATATTGTAAGTGTAATATAATATAAAAATAACAATTAAAATAAAATTATTAATTGAATTTTGTATTATATTTTTATTATCAGAAAATAAATATACTTTATCGATAGATAACGGAATGTTTTCTATCTAGAGGGGGCGGTAAAGAAAATTTATTTTACTAAATATTGTAATTAGGTGGTTATGATGAAAATATTCAAGCATTGTATAGTATGTTTTGTTGCAGTAGCGATTTTCTTTTCACAGATTTTAAGAGCCAATGCTGATTCTTTAAATGGCAGATTTCAAAATGCTGGTTTTATTTCTGTAATGACACAGGAAAATAGAGTTATTAAAGCTGTCGATATGGTTATTAGCCAGTTTGGAGGACAAGGGGCTGAGAAAAATGTCCAAAAAGTCGCGGGTTTAATGGGGATGGAGACAGCGATTTTTGCTTTAATCGCATATTTTGTATATTTCTTTACTAGAAAGCCGCCCAGTCCTAACAGAGAGACAGGTGGAAGAACATTCGATGCTTTTGCTCATAGTTCATGGGCTTTGAATTAAAAGATATTATCCTTGATCAAATTTGAATTATGCTGTTATTGAATGTTTTATATTAAATAAATCGTGATATTTAATCACGGTTTATTTATTTTTTTTAATCTTAATGACATTGATAAGTTTATCTTTTTATATCATTAAGATATTGTTTTGTGGATGCCAGTATATGGTACATTAAATTCAGCTAATCAGTTGCTTTTTAAATTTACTTAAATTTTTTCCTCTTCAAAATGCGCATTTTAGCTAAGTTTGTGGTTGATATTTTTTTATGATGAAAACGCGAATGCATTAATTGAGATATCCATAAACTTTGTATATCAACTCAAAAAATACAAGGTCACACAATCTTACGACTATTTGTGGGTTTTATGTTGATGAACTGAATAAGTATAGCGATGCGTCTTACAAATATTTGCAAAAATGCTTTTATTGGAATCTTTTAATCTCTTTGTGGTTTACAATTCATTTTATCATTTTATCTTAAGCAAAGAGAATGTGGATTCATTTCTATTTCTCTATTTTATCTGAGAAGGGTGGAGTTATACGAATGTCAAAAAAAGTCATGATCGTGGAAGATAATGAGCTTAATATGAAGTTATTTCGCGATCTTGTAGAAGCGAGTGGTTATGAAACCGTTGAAACGCGTAATGGTCTTATGGCATTAGATTTGGCGCGTTCATCAATGCCATCTCTTATCCTTGTGGATATCCAGTTGCCAGAGGTCTCTGGAATAGATGTTATTAAACAATTAAAAGAAGATGAAGAACTTCGATCAATCCCCGTTGTTGCTGTAACAGCTTTTGCTATGAAAGGCGATGAGGAGCGAATTCGTGCCAGTGGATGTGAAGAATATATGTCAAAGCCTATTTCTGTCCCTCATTTTATCACAATGGTAAAGCATTTCTTGGACTAAAACTTGTTAAGTGGTGATAGAAAAAGCATTGAAAAGCTTATAAGATTGCTAAAGTTGTCGCGTAAATATTTTCGTGCTTTAGCACGTCGATATATTACAAGTTAGTAAAACAGATTTAAAAAATTGAAACTGAAGTTTTGAATTTTTTCGGTCTATTTTTCTTGCCTTTTATCTTAAGAGAAGAGGTTGTTTTGCATTCTTGTTTTTTCTAATCGGTATAGATTTGTTCCTACATTCATCTAAAAGTCTGTTTTAGCAGTTTTAAAAAGCCCCGTTTTTGTCCGAGGCTTTATGCATTGCAAAAATTGAAATTAACGCTTTGAGAATTGGAAAGAACGACGTGCTTTTGCTTTACCGTATTTTTTACGTTCAACAACACGACTATCACGGGTAAGAAACCCACCTTTTTTCAAGATTGAGCGAAGTTCTGGTTCGTAATAGGTTAAAGCTTTGGAAATGCCATGGCGCACTGCACCGGCTTGTCCAGAAAGACCACCGCCTGCAACGGTTGCAATAATATCAAACTGGGTATCCCTATTTGTTGCAACAATTGGTTGACGAAGAATCATTCTAAGAACAGGACGAGCAAAATATTTGTCAAATTCCTTATTGTTGATCGTGATTTTTCCAGAACCTGGTTTAATCCATACACGCGCAACAGCGTCTTTACGCTTTCCTGTTGCGTAAGCACGTCCTTGTGAATCAAGCTTCTGCACGTGAACAGGAACAACATTTTCATGTGTTTCTGTAATACTTGTTACTATGCTAAGCTCAGAAAGAGAATTAATTTCAGCCATAATCAAGCAATCCTTTTGTTTTTGCGGTTTAAAGCACCAACGTCAAGAGATTCAGGCTGTTGTGCTTCATGTGGATGTTGGCTTCCAGCGTAAACACGTAGATTCTTCAATTGACGGCGACCAAGGGGCCCTCGAGGAATCATACGCTCTACCGCTTTTTCAATAACGCGTTCGGGAAAACGCCCCTCAAGAAGTTGACGTGCTGTACGTTGTTTGATTCCACCAATATAGCCGGTATGCCAATAATATTTTTTATCCGTATATTTTTTGCCAGTGAGAGCTATTTTATCTGCATTAATGACAATAACGTTGTCACCATCATCAACATGTGGAGTAAATGTAGCTTTATGTTTGCCACGTAAGCGGTTAGCAACAAATGTGGCAAGACGACCTAAAACAAGGTTTTCTGCGTCAATAATAACCCATTTTTTCACCACTTCAGTTGGCTTTTGTGAAAAAGTTGCCATAGAAGTATCCTTTATTAGAACCCTTTTAATATAAGGGAATTTTTACTGTTTTGCGTTGAAAATTGTTACCATAGCGAAATATTTAACGCATACTACTTGCTCTGATATAATGTCTTTTGATTGACGTCAAGAGAAAATAAAAACTTTATAAAACAATATGTTACAAGAAAGGTATTATAATACCCCATTAAAAGAAGTTTGTAGACCATTTAAACTTAAAATGAATGTTGCAAAAGACTATTTTATCTTTAACGCATGATTGTCTTTTATCGTTCTTCATTATAAAATAAGAAATAATGCAGTGGTCTCGTTATTTTCTCAATGTTGAATCTTCTGCTTGTGGTCAAGCTTGGTTAGATGCCCTTGATGTTCAAGGGATAAATAACGCGCGCGCTATTTCTCAAAAATTTGGCTTTCCAGATCAGTTAGCTCGAGTACTTTCAGCAAGAGATGTGGATGAAGCTGAGGCTGTTGCTTTTATTAATCCAACATTACGTACGCTTATGCCTGATCCAGAAAGTTTTAGGGATATGCAATGCGCTGCAGAGCGCATTGTTAAGGCTCTTCTCAATCAAGAACAGGTTGCTGTGTTTGGTGATTATGATGTTGATGGTGCTTGTTCATCGGCACTCATAGCACGTTTTTTTCGTTATTTTGGTATTGAAGTCAAAATTTATATTCCTGATCGTATTGTTGAAGGTTATGGTCCGAATGAACAAGCAATGAGGATGCTTGTGCAAGAAGGCGCTCGGTTAATCATCACTGTTGATTGTGGTGCAAACAGTCCTGATGCCGTAAAAGCAGCGAGGCTTGCTGGTGCTGATGTTGTGATTTTAGATCATCATCAAATGTCAGAGATTCATCAAGAAGCTGTTGCTCTTGTCAATCCTAATCGTCCTGATGATTTTTCTAAACAGGGGCATTTATGTGCAGCTGGCGTTGTTTTTGTTACGTTAGCTTGGGTTCATCATTTGCTGCGGAAAAAACAATTCCAAGGACCGCTGCCTGATCTTTTAAGTATGCTTGATCTTGTTGCATTGGCAACCATATGTGATGTCGTTCCATTACAGGGGGTTAACCGTGCTTTTGTGTTAAAAGGGCTTCAAGTTGCTCGTTCTATGCATAATCTAGGAATAACAGCTTTAACAAAGGTTGCACGAATAGGGGAGCCGCTTAATAGTTTTCATTTAGGCTTTTTATTAGGTCCTAGAATTAATGCAGGAGGGCGCATTGGTGATCAAGCTTTGGGAGCACGTTTGCTTAGCTGTGAGAATAAAGATGAAGCGGACAGAATAGCAGAACAATTAGATCGGCTTAATCAAGAACGCCAAGAAATGGAGAACATTCAATTAGCACAAGCGGAATCTTACATTTCTTCTCTTTATCAAGATCAAGAAATACCATTGTCACTTGTAATTTCTCATAAAGAATGGCATCCGGGAATTATTGGTATTCTTGCTTCCCGCCTTAAAGAGCGTTTTTTTTGCCCTGTTTTTGCTATTGCTTTGAAAGAAGATGGAAATGGCGTAGGGTCGGGACGCTCAATTAATGGTATAGATTTAGGAGCACTCGTTCGTGAAGCTGTTACATTAAATTTATTAGAAAAAGGAGGGGGACATAGTATGGCAGCAGGAATTACAATTCAATCAACAAAAATTGAAATTTTTCGAAAATGGCTAGAAGAAAAAGTTTCTTTAATGGTTTCACAGTTGCGTGCAAAAAAATCTCTTAGTATAGATGGTTCTCTTTCTGCTTCTGGTGTTAATGAAGCGCTGTTTGAATTGCTTGAAAAAGCAGGGCCATTTGGGGCAGGGAATGCAACACCTGTTTTTGTTCTTCCCTCTCATCGACTGGTGAATCTATCTGAAGTTGGTAAAGGACATCTTCGCCTCATTGTATCTAATGTTGAAGGAAAAAAACTACAAGGAATAGCTTTTCGTGCTGTAGGGACATCGCTAGGTGATTTTCTTTTTGAAAATATTGGTGAAATGATTCATTTAGCTGGTCATCTTAGTTTGAATTATTGGAATGGAACGATCAATCCGCAACTGCGCGTGATTGACGCAGCTGCAGTGGTTTGAAATGGATATTTTTTACATTAGATGTCTAGATTAGAAGCAAAAGTAGAATTTTCTTGTATGAAACGAAATCGTGCTTCTGGTTTTGTTCCCATGAGACTTTCTACAGTCTTTTTCGTTTCTTGCATTTCCACGGCATCAATAGAAACACGAAGCAATGTACGTTTTTGAGGATGCATAGTCGTTTCTTTAAGTTGTTCTGCGCGCATTTCACCCAGCCCTTTAAAACGCCCGATTTCGATTTTAGCTTTTCCAGTAAATTCAGTTTTGAGCAATTCATCCTTATGAATGTCGTCACGAGCATAAGCAACTTTTCCTCCTTGCGATATTCTATAAAGGGGAGGGACGGCAAGATATAAATGTCCCTGATGAATAAGGTCAGGCATTTCTTGAAAGAAGAAGGTAATGAGCAGTGACGCAATATGAGCACCATCAACATCAGCATCTGTCATGATGATAATACGTTCATATCTGAGATCTTTTTCACGATACTTGGAGCGTGTTCCACATCCAAGAGCAAGGATAAGATCGCTAATTGTTTGGCTTGAGTTCATTTTTTCATGTGCAGCACTGGCGACATTTAAGATTTTACCACGAAGAGGTAAAATTGCTTGGTTTGCTCTATTTCTTGCTTGTTTAGCAGATCCTCCTGCAGAATCCCCTTCAACAATGAATAGTTCAGCACCCAAAGCATGGTTTTGGCTACAATCTGCAAGTTTACCGGGCAGACGTAATTTACGGACAGCAGTTTTTCGACTTATTTCTCTATCTTGGCGTCGTCTAATACGTTCTTCAGCACGTTCGATAACCCAATCGAGAAGTTTTGTTGCTTCTTGTGGGGAATTTGCTAACCAATGATCAAAAGGATCGCGGATTGCATTCTCAACGATACGCTGTGCTTCAATGGTTGCTAATCGATCTTTTGTTTGTCCAACAAATTCAGGGTTACTGATAAAGACTGAAAGTATTGCGGCTGTTGAAATCATAATATCGTCAGACGTAATAATCGTTGCGCGCTTGTTTCCTATTAACTCAGCGTAGGATTTCAATCCACGCAAAAGAGCTTGACGTAATCCTATTTCATGTGTTCCGCCTTCTCCTGTAGGAATCGTATTGCAATAAGATTGCACACAAGAATCACCACCATGCCAAGCGATAGCCCACTCAACGGAGCCATGGCCATTATTGTGTTGTGTTTTGCCAGAAAAAATTTCTGACGTTACTCGATATTCATCTTTTAGTGACGAAAGTAAATAGTCTTTAAGCCCATCGGGAAAATGAAAAACAGCTTTTTCAGGAATATTTTTTGCGCCTTCAAGTATGACGGGATCGCAAGACCAGCGAATTTTTACGCCACCAAAAAGATAGGCTTTGGAGCATGTCATCTTATAGATTTTTTCTGGATCAAAAGCTGCTTTTTCACCAAAAATTTCATGATCAGGATGAAAACGAACGCGCGTACCACGACGATTATAAACATCTCCCAGATCTTCCAATCCAGATTGAGGAATACCACGTGAGAAACGTTGGCGGTAAAGTTTTCGTTCTCGTGCAACTTCAACTTCCATATCATCAGAAAGAGCATTGACGACAGAAATTCCTACTCCATGAAGTCCACCAGCAGTTTGATAAGCCTTTCCATCAAATTTTCCCCCTGAGTGGAGTTGTGTCATAATAACTTCAAGAGTCGATTTCTCAGGCATTTGAGGATGATTTTCGACAGGAATACCCCGTCCATTATCTGTAACGGTTATATAACCGTTCCTATCTAATGAGACCTCAATAGAATCTGCATAACCCGCAACAGCTTCATCCATCGCGTTATCAATAATTTCGGCAAATAAATGATGAAGCGCTTTACTGTCTGTTCCACCAATATACATTCCAGGGCGTAAACGTACCGGCTCTAAACCCTCAAGAACTCGAATAGAGAGGGCATTATAGTCATCTTCTTGCGTATCTTTTGCACTTTTTCTTGAAATCATCGCGTTTGATTTCATTGGAGACTGCAGAGTGTTTTCTTTTGTATTTACCCGAGATTGGGCTTTATTTAAAACACTAAAAAGATCCTTTTTGTTATCGCTCATAGCGTTTAACTATCCACCTCATCAAATAAAATATTCATTAAAATAAATTTTATGCCTGTTTTTTATTTAAAAATCAATGCACTTAGGAAACATCAATTGTTGGACCAAAAATTTTTTCAAAAGCGTGTTTGAGAGCAATATCAATATCATGCATTGCTACAGGGCAACCTAGATCAAGAAAGCTTGTTACACCGTGGTTTGTAATTCCACAAGGAACAATTCCTGAATAATGGGCTAAATTAGGATTAACATTGATAGAAACTCCATGAAAACTTATCCATTTGCGCACTCGAATGCCAATAGCTGCAATTTTATCTTCGGAAGAAAGATCATTTTGTGTTGATGGGCAATGAGACTGTTTAACCCAGACACCAACGCGATCTTCTCTGCGTTCGCCTTTAATATTAAAGTTGGCAAGCATCTGTATGATCCATTCTTCTAATGCACTGATGAAAGCACGAATGTCTTGTTTCCGGCGTTTAAGATCAAGCATGATATAAGCAATACGCTGTCCTGGACCGTGATATGTAAATTCACCTCCACGTCCTGCTTCATAAACAGGGAATAAATTAGGCGCCAAAAGATCTTTTTTATTGGCACTCGTCCCCGCTGTATAAAGGGAAGGGTGTTCGAGAAGCCAAACTTGTTCATGCGCAGTTTTTGCAAGAATTTTTTCTACACGTTCTTGCATGTAACGTAAAGCTTCAGGATACTCAACTAGATGATCACTTATCTTCCATTCAACTGGTGGATTTTCTAGAATTGCATTAAAATGATGTGATAAGTGATTACGATCTGTATGTTTCAATTCACATGTCATGGGTAATATTTATCTTGATGTTTGAGTTTGTATTGTAATCAATAAAAGTGATTACAGAGTAAGGTATAGAATTGTTGAATAAAAGAGAATACGTTCATAAAATTTTATCTTAAGAAGATTTGCTACGCTTAAAAATCCACGTTCCTGTTACCATCTTCCTGTTGCACCGCCACCACCTGATGATCCACCACCACCCCTAAATCCCCCTCTACCTCGAGGACCTCCGAACCTTCCACCAGGATATCTGCCACCGGCACTTAAGTTAAGAAACCAAGGTGTGAAGATGATCCCCAGCCAGAGATACTTTTGTGGACCCACTTTTTTACCAAAAATCATTGCAAGAATGGGCAAACCAACGACTATAAAGAGTATGAGAAACATGATTGTATTTATAATCATTTCTTCTTTTTCAGCTTGTTTACGTTGTTCTTCAACGATTTTAGCTTTTTCTTTGATGCGAAAAGTAAAATCAGAATCACTTTCTGTAATAACTTTGATAATTGCATCAACTGCTTCAGCAATTCCTTTTTGATAATTTCCTTCGCGAAAATTAGGAATCATGAAGCTATTAATAATGACAGAGGAAAGAGCATCTGTTAGCTCTCCTTCCAAACCATATCCAACTTCGATACGTGCTGTGCGTTCATTCGGTGCAATGACCAGTAATACACCATTATTGATCTTCTTTTGGCCTAATCCCCATGTACGAAAAAGAGAATTGCTGTATGTTTCTATATCATTGCCCGAAAGAGTAGGGAGTGTCACAAGAACAATTTGATCTCCCGTTTTCTCTTCGATTGCTGCCAGTTTTTTTGTCAAGTCTTCCTTGGTTGCATTATCGAGCAAATGAGCCACATCATTAACATAACCTGTTAAATGAGGAAATTTTATTTGCGAACAAGCGATACTTCCCAATGCAGCAACTAAATACAGAGAGCAGATAAAAACCCATAATTGTGAAAATACAATACGTTGCAAAGAGTATCGAAATGATTTCATTAATTAAAATTAACCTTTGGTGTTTGTTGGCTATCAGTATCGATGGTAAAAGTTGGCATAGGTTTAGCATCACGAAACCATAATTTTGCCCAAATCATCGTCGGCATTGTTTTGAGTGCAGTATTGTAGGCACGTACTGTTTCAATATAATCGCGGCGTGCAACGGAAATACGGTTTTCTGTTCCTTCTAATTGTGATTGAAGAGCAAGAAAGTTCTGGTTTGCTTTAAGATCCGGATAGTTTTCAACAACAGCCATAAGCCGCGAAAGTGCACTTGATAAATTTGCTTGATTTTTGAGATATTGCTGCATAACTTCTGGATTATTCAACATATCTGCATTAATGTTGACTTGCGTTGCTTTAGCACGTGCTTCAATTACATTGGTGAAAACGCTTTGTTCATGAGCTGCGTAAGCTTTAACTGTTTCTACAAGATTGGGGATGAGATCTGTACGACGTTGATATTGATTGAGTACTTCACTCCATGCTGCATGTGCTTTTTCTTCATTTGTTGGTATCGTATTAAATCCGCACCCACTTAAAAATGGCACTAACCATGCCAAAAAAATCACGATTGGCAATTGTTTTAATATTTTAAACATTGAAGAAGTTTGTACATTTAACATAAAGATGTCTCCACAGATATTTTATGTATTATATAGGGTTTATTTTCTTGGTGGAAAGTATTTTGAACTTTATAAACAGGTGTATTTATCAATAAATTGATATCTCTATGCGTTTTAGATACGCTTAAGTGGCTTGTTGATATCAAAATAATAATGGTAATATAGATATTATCTTATAAAAGATCAATAATATTTATATCAATTATTATTACGGAAAATTATATTATTTTCGTAGGAGTTTTGGGTTTCACAACGTGCAGATAACAATTGGAAAAGAGAAAAATGTAAGTATCAATCTTATGGAAAGATAGAAGGTAAGGGCAGTTCTTATTTTCCTCCTTTAGAAGTTATGTTTAATACATTGGACAAAAAGGGCTTTTTAATTATGTATGGTAGTAATTGTGAAGGAGGGTGAAAGTCCTATGATAGAAATTGTTCAGCGGCAAAGTGAAAAGTTTGATGGATTGGCTAATGATTATGATCGTTATCGTCCTCGCTATCCCCTTACTTTATTTAAAACCATGCTCCATCCTTTTAAGAACAAAAAGCATTTGTCCATTGTGGATGTGGGTGCTGGGACAGGCATCGCATTAGAGGGGATTGTTAAATTTTTAGGCAACGAGCACCAATATCATGCTATTGATGTATCGGAAGATATGATTAAGCAGGGGCAAAAAAAATTTCCGAACGTGCAGTGGTATCAGGGTCGTGCCGAAGACCTATTGCCTCAAATTGGCAAGGTTGATCTTGTCATTGCAGCGCAGGCATTTCAATGGATGGATCGCCCTAAGTTGCTTTGCGCTATTTCAGATCAACTTCGAGCCAATGGTGTCATGGCAATTGTCCAAAATAATCGTGATTTCAAACATAGTGAATTTCTAGAGGCTTATGAGACATTGTTAGAGAAGATGAGTCCAAATTATTCTCGTTATTATCGTAATTTTGATTTTTTACAGGAAATGAGTGATGGCTTTGGGGTAAAAGCAGAAAAAATTTCTTTCCATACGCATAATTGGACGATGATGATCCCGTCTGAATCTTTTATTGGAATGAGCCGCTCTTCAACGCAAGCGCAACGCGCTATTGCGAACCATGGAAAAGAATATTTGCGGCAATTGGTCGCATTGATAAAACAATATGAAGTGCAAGGCAATTTGGAGCTTTTGTATCAAAGTGAGCTCTATATGTATGCAGGATAATCCGATATCGATGATTGCTTTTGCTCTTTTAACACATCAGAGTGGGCGGTATTCAGAAAATTAACGCCTTATTAAGTCAGACTTTGAGAGAGAAAGGTTTTTTCTTCTTCAGCATTCACATTGACATCTTATTACCGCTGATTTTCATTGTTCATTTAATATGAGAGAGTTTAAATAGAAAACTTATGCTCTGCATTATAGCATCGAAGCGCTTTCTTTACTGCAGTTTAACAACAGATTATTTTATAAAATGGAAAGAGGTAGATTGAATAGAAATATTTGATAATTCTTTGTTTTTATGATTGTTTTTTGTTATTAAATGAGAGTGTTTTTAATAAATTTTGACAAAAACAACTGAAAAAGTACAAAAAATTATCATAATCAGAAATTTGTAGTAAAAAAGGTAATGGCTTGGAAGCACCTTTAAAAAACAACTCATTTTGAAATTATCTCTAAATTCAGATTCAATATAACAAAAAAGTAAAATATAAATATGTTATATGGAGCATTTCTCTTTTTTGAAGATATAATATAAAAACAATATGTTAATTAAAATTTTTGATATAAGAAAACTTCTTTTATTTTTATTTTAAATAACGAGTTAGGGCGAGTCTTGTGTGGTTTTATTGAAGATGTGCTTTTTAGGTTTCAATCTGGCGCTTTAAATACAATTTTAGAAGTAGCAAAAAAGCTCAATTTCTTCTCTGTTGTGATGTGTTGAATAAGTTTTTTAATTTTCTATAGAGTTTGATTTTTGCAATCATGATAGATTGTGACAGCTATCTATTTAAGGTTTTTATAAGTTTAGTAAGAATAGCTTGATAATAAATCCATTGATTTTTTCATCTTTACGCTTCATAAAAGAATAAGCCTGCACCATCACACACTTTGTCATTTCCCAATGTTGCGACAGCTCTTGACACGGCTCATAAGAGGAGTAGTCCTTTTTTGTACAGTTTATCCATACGCCAATTTCGCTTATGACGTGCAAGCGAATGGTTTTGATTGATTCAACATACACAGATTTGGAATGAGAGAGTTTTAAGATATTCAGCTCTCTCATTTAATATGAAGCATGCTAGATTATGATTATAAATTAAAGCTTTATCTATTTTTGAAATCCATGACTTGGTTGTGTTTGTCAATATTTCATTTTCATTTATCGTCAACTATTCTACTTTTGGATAATGACTTCATTGTAAGGAATACCTTTAAGAAAGCATTCTCGCTTTAAAGAGTCGTTATAGTTTTTTTTGTTTTATAGAAGGATCAATAATGCTAAACATTATACTTTGATAAAAAAAGAAAGTAAATTATGACTATTATACTGAAACCGAGCGAAGTGACGCTTAGTGAACTTGCAGCTATTTATTTTAATGGTGAAGTGAGTAAACTTCATAATGACACGCATTTAGCTATCGAGAAAGGAGCGCAGCGCATTGCTGAAATTGCTGCTGGAAGTGAGCCTGTGTACGGTATTAATACTGGTTTTGGGAAATTGGCTTCCATTAAAATTGATGCGGACAATGTTGCTGTTTTACAGAGAAATCTTATTTTGTCCCATTGTTGTGGGGTGGGAGAACCTTTAGCAGAAAATATTGTGCGTTTGATAATGAGCTTAAAGCTTATCTCTTTAGGAAGAGGGGCTTCAGGGGTTCGTCTAGAATTGATAAATTTGCTGGAAAATATGCTTGCAAAGGGCGTTATTCCTGTCATCCCTGAAAAAGGGTCTGTTGGTGCTTCAGGTGATTTAGCTCCACTTGCTCACATGGCGGCTGTTATGATGGGAGAAGGGGAAGCATTTTTTCAAAATATTCGTATGAGTGGGGCGGTTGCATTAGAGAAAGCGGGATTGTCCCCTATTATTTTAGAGGCAAAGGAAGGTCTAGCTCTTATTAATGGGACTCAAACATCAACAGCCCTTGCACTTGCTGGTCTTTTTCGGGGTTATCGGGCATTGTGTGGTGGATTGTTGGCAGGGGCTTTGACGACAGATGCTATCATGGGATCAACGGCGCCATTTCATCCTGATATCCATATTTTACGAGGACATTATGGGCAGATTGCCGTATCGAAAACATTAGAAAAGCTTGTAGAGGATTCAGAAATTCGTGCAGCACATTTACAGGGGGATGAGCGTGTACAAGATCCTTATTGTATACGTTGCCAGCCACAGGTGATGGGGGCATGTTTTGATATTTTGCTGGCAGCAGCAAAAACACTGATTATTGAAGCAAATGCTGTTACAGATAATCCATTGATTTTAAGGAATGGTGAAGTTGTATCAGGTGGGAATTTTCATGCTGAACCTGTAGCATTTGCTGCTGATCAGATTGCTCTTGCTTTATGTGAAATAGGATCTATTTCTCAACGGCGTATTGCTCTTATGGTTGATCCAGCAGTTTCTTATGGACTTCCAGCCTTTTTAGCACATAATGCGGGTCTTAATTCAGGTTTTATGATTGCTGAAGTAACAGCGGCAGCTTTAATGTCTGAAAATAAGCAAATGGCCCATCCTGCTTCCGTTGATTCAACCCCAACTTCTGCCAATCAAGAAGATCATGTTTCAATGGCTTGCCATGGAGCGCGTCGGTTATTGGTAATGAGCGAAAATCTTTTTACACTTATTGGTATTGAAACGCTTGTTGCAGCACAAGGAATTGAATATCGTGCACCTTTAAAAACAAGTACTTTTTTGCAATCTGTTATGGAATGTCTACGAAAAAATGTTGCTTCTCTTAAGGAAGATCGCTATCTGGCTCCAGATCTTCATCAAGCACATATACTTGTGCGTGAAGGGCACTTATTATCTGTTTTACCAGAAACAATTTTTCCTTCATTAAGTTTTCAATAGTATTTGTTTTAAGGTCAATGCTGAAGGGGGGATATTGAATTTTGAAACTTCCTCATATGAAAATTCCTCATATGAAAATATAGAGGAGAAATGCTATATTTGAATTATTTAATAAATTATATATTTATTACTTTAATAAATTATATATTTATTACTGTATATATCTGATTTTTGTAGTTAACTAGATATTTTGTTATTTTATAGAAACTATAAAATTAAAGCACCTATATTTTCTGATTTATATCAGAAATTTTAATATAAGTTAAATAATATATACGAATTATATATTCGTGATATTGTATTTTTATAAATATAAATTATGATATATGTATTGTATCAAGTAAAAATAAAATTTTTATTTTATATTCTTCTTATTTTTAATACTTTATGAATTTTATAGTTCATTTTTGATATTTAAAATAAAAAAGGAGAAAAGAATGTTTAAAAGTGCTAAATTATGTGTTTCAATAACAGTTCTTTTTTTCTCTCAAACTCTTGAGATTCATGCAAATTTTAGGAGAGCTAGCTTTCCAGAGGAAGTTTTCATTATGATAGTGGCTCAAGAGAAAGAGCCTCTTATTTCAGCGAAAAACAAAGATTTTATTGCTATCTCAGGGCAAATTCCCAGAGGTAATGAGAACGCTATCATCGGACCAACAATCAAAGATGCTCTTTTTATCGTATATTTTTTTTTCATTGGAAAGCTTGTCGTTAAGGCAGCTGGAGTCCTTAAAAGATGGGTTGTAGATAAATTTTCTCATGCTTTTGAAGACTTGCGAGATTCGTATTATCATTGATTGAGCTATTCAATTGGCATAAAAAGTTTGTTTTATGGGCTTAAAGAAAGTTTGCTTAAAGTAACAAAAAATTAATTGTATGCATAGTTAATGTGTTTGTTATGAATTTTTAGGCTTCTATTTCAGTGCACCGAAATAGAAGCCTAAAAGTTTAGATTACATTAAGGTTAATTTTCTCTGTAAAAAACTAGAGAATACGAAATGAATTAAATGACAATTGTGAAAAAATTCATTATCACTTTATTTGAATAAAATAATACGAAATTGTAGGCTATAAAAGCTGAATAATTCGCAATAAAAGTATTTTTTCATTGTTTAGAGCAAAGTGTTGGACTGGCTGGTCTTCGATGTTTTTTGAAATATATTTGTGAAAGAAACATAAGGCTTTATTTATCATAGAGCTGTTATCGTGGTGTGGATTGTCAGCATTTCAAAAAGTAAGGAAAGAAATGGCAATAAATGAACTGAAACGGGGTATGAGTAAGCGCCAAGTTATTTTTTTAGCTCTTGGTTCTGCTATTGGAACAGGTCTTTTTTATGGGTCTGCACAGGCAATTAAGCTTGCGGGTCCCAGTGTTTTGATTGCCTATTGTATTGCTGGTTTAGCTATTTTTATGGTTATGCGGGCTCTAGGAGAGATGATACTTCATAATCCATTGCCTGGTTCTTTTGCTCGTTATGCGGCAAATTACATATCACCATTAGCAGGTTTTTTAACGGGATGGACATATGTATTTGAGATGATTCTTGTTGGTTTGGCTGATATTACAGCTTTTGCGACTTATATGGGTTTTTGGTATCCTGATGTTGCTCCTTGGGTATGGGCACTGAGTATTACATTAATCATCACAGGCATTAATTTAGCTGCTGTAGAAGTCTATGGTGAACTAGAGTTTTGGCTCTCTTCTATTAAAGTTATAGCTATCATTGCGATGATTATTTTAGGAATAGCAATTATTTTTTGGGGGTGGGGTGAAGGTGCAGATTTTTCTACCGTTACTGTTCATAATTTATGGAAAAATGGTGGACTTTTTCCCAATGGTTGGTTTGGTTTTTTAGCTTGCTTTAGTGTTGTTGTTTTTGCTTTTGGTGGCATAGAAATTATTGGCATGGCAGTTATGGAAGTTCAAAACCCTCATCAAACGATTTCAAAGGCAATTAATTCTACTCCAGTTCGTATTTTGCTTTTTTACGTCATGACGTTAGCTATTTTAATGTCTCTTTATCCTTGGAATGAGATTGGTCTTATGGATAGCCCTTTTGTATCTATTTTTGAAAATCTTGGGATTTCGTATGCAGCAAATATTTTAAATATTGTTGTTGTTACAGCGGCTATTTCAGCAATGAATAGTGGAATGTATGGTGCTTGTCGTATGATCCATGGTTTATCGCAGGAAGGTTATGCTTTAAAAAAGTTTCAATATTTATCAAAAAATGGTATACCAGTTTTTGTTATTTTGATGATCTTCGGTATCTTTCTTCTTGGTGCTGTCCTTAATTATTTTTATCATGAAAAGCTTTTTTTTCTTATTGCCGCAATGGCAACATTTGCGACAGTTTTTGTTTGGATGATGATTCTACTTTCACAATTTTCTATGCGAATTAAGATGCCTAAAGAAGCACAGAATGGTTTAAAATTTCCCATTCCATTTTGGCCAATAGGGTCGATTTTTTCTATTTTATTTATGGTTTTTATTTTTATTCTCTTATGGTATTTTGATGAGACACGACCGGTTTTAATTATAGGTGTTAGTTGGATTGCTTGGCTTGTTGTTTGTTTCTATGTACTTAAACTTTATAATTTTAAGCAAAAGAAGCTGAATAAAATGTGAATAGAGAAAAAACTCAAAATAAATAGCTGATGTCATCAGGAGAACAGGTGTTTGATTGTTTTCTCTAAAGGTTAGAACAATCTAGATTGAAAAAATCTGCTCGTTATTATTTTGCTTTGGAAGTTTTTGTGAGCCATTGCTTACGGTAACGACCAAATCATATAAATATTAGACGTTTTTTGATGGTGAGCTGTGCCATCAATATAAGTCTTTCAGGTTAAAATGCCTAACAGCGCAAATAGATTTTACCAGATACAAGATTATAGGCAGATATCTTTTTCTAAACGTATTAATGAAGTTCTGTTTTACGAAAGAAGTTATTGTAAGAATTGTTTTTTAGCTCTTTAAAAAATTGGTTGTTTAAATTTTGTTGTTTAGAAAATTAATATTGCTTTTAGAAGCGAAGATAAAGTTCTTTATGTATTTTTTCTCAAAGAGGATTGGCGTTGGTAGAAAATAGTGGATAACAAAGTTACATGAGGCATTGTATCATTGTTTTTATAAAAACTTTAATAAACAGCAGCAAGATATTACAATAAAATCTCATAGAAGAGTAAATTAAAAAGAACAATGAACGTGTGACAGTTTTACGATTCTTATTATTATTGCTCTCACAAGAGGAAGGATCAAACTTATTTTTTATAATATTGATACGAGAGTAGTTTTTATTACAAGTGGAGGCGGACAAAATGTACTCCGCAACTGTATTTCGGTGAAAAATTATTCGATATTACCATAAAATGCGCTCAAGAACACTACAACCAGCAAAAAAAAATCATCGGAAAGTGGCTTTTTACACGAGAAATCTTCCAATAGCTCTGAACACACACAACAACAATTCTCTCTATCCTTGAGGCAACAGGCAATGTTGATATGGATGTACAATGAGATGCTACGATTATTGCTTCTCATCTGATTTCTGGTCAAGATATCAATGTAATGGGGGAAAGTATGACGATTGTTGGCATGACAGACCATCATAGCAGCCATTCACAGACGCATGAAACAGGTTTTTTGATGGGTATAGATATGACTTTGTAAGCCGATGGATTGGCGGTAATGGCTATACCTACGAGACAATACCTGCTGGTAGTAACTTTTTGATAGAATGGTAGAGAGTGGCTACAAATCCCATAAATTCCCATACCTGTCTTGGAGATGTGGATTATAAATGCCAAAAGTTTTATGGCACGTTTCATTTAGAACAAAAGCCTTGAATTAAATCATGGAGTAAAAAATGAAACAAACTTTAAAATTATTAAGTGCGATAACTCTATTGAGTATAGCCGGATGTCAGTTTAATAAAACTCCTGGAGGGTATTTGAGTGCGTGGGAAAAGCCAGGAGCAGATTTTACAGAGATAGGAAAAGGCTTGTTAGAATGTGGTATGCCAACTCCTTATGATGTCGATCCAGAAAATAGAAAGCAGAGCATCAATGCAAAAGCAACAATTTATGCTTGCATGCTTCAATCAGGTTTCCGCTATAAAGATGAAGAGGTAGCAAGAGCGGGTGGGCCATGTTATACTTTTAGAGCCGAAAACTTGCCGATTTGTCGTTCAGGCGCTGTCATCCCGAGGCGCAGTGTCAAGAAGCGCTTGAACAGCCCTTTTTGTAAAAAATATAAAAATGCACCTGAATGCAAACCTTAAGTCTTGCTGTTTGTGACGATCACAATCCCTACCTTCATGTTTCTCATACCCGTACGCGGGGGGCTTAATTCAGCATGTCAATGCTATTTATTTATGGGTACCACAACTGTTGGCGCAATAATATAAAATATCTATTTTGGTTGTAATCAAAATATTGATAATAATTATAAGCATATCGTTGATAGATAGATGATTTTAGTAATAATTTTACCGTATTTTTGATATAATAATTATGGCATAATCTTCGGAAAGATAAAATAATATAGGTTGATAATGTTCATCATTGTTTTGGAAATAAAAAACAGTATGTAAAATAATTTATAGATTGTTTCGTAATATCAAAATTACTCAAGGATAGGAAAATGAAGCAGATTTTAAAATTATTAAGCGGGATAACCTTATTTGTTATGGCTGGATGCTACCCTGAGCAGCCTTCTCGAACAGCTGTAGATGCATGGGAAAAATCCGGTACTGATCAGCTTGAGATCAAAAAAGCTCTGTTAGAATGTGGAATACAGCATTTTGATGGTCGTCTTGATACAGAAACAAGTACGGATGAGAAATTCAATGCTGAGGAGTCTGTGAATGCATGTATGATCCAAGCAGGTTTCCAAGATAAATTGGGAAGAATGAAGTGGTGTGAGAAATATAAAAATCTTCCAATTTGTCAGCCTGATGCAGTTATTCCTCAGCGAAGTGTAGAGAGGCGTTTGAATAGTCCTCATTGTCAAGAGCATAAAGAACAACCTGAATGTCAACCTTAAGTATTGAGGCTGCTGTAATCAAAAATCCTTCCATTCTTGTTTTTGCATGGGGGGTGGGATTGTTTCTTCAATATCTATATGCTAACAAAAGTCATCTTGCGTGTGAGAAAATATTAGAAGACTTATCAGTCTTTCTATCGTAAATATTGACGGAGGGGGAAATGAAAAAAACATTGAAATTATTGATTGCTATAATTTTATTAAGCTCTGCTGGGTGTATTAGCAAACCTCCCCCATCGACGTTAGAATTATGGGAAAAGTCTGGTGTCAGTAAGTCTATGGTCCAACAAGCACTGTCAAAATGTGGTTGGAAACCAATCTACGCTTCTTCTAAAAATATGGATTCGCGTGCAAGTGATTTTGCAGCAGTTTATGAGTGCATGACTAAAGCAGGTTATCGGTACAAATTACAAGATTCAAAGGGAATCTATTTTTCATCAACGCCGCGAAGTGATTCATTTTTAGTCAATTTAATGGTAGCAGGGTATCAGCAGGTTATGGACAATGATACTTTTGGTGTAACCAATTCGACACAACAAGAGCGAGATTTGATGTTACGTTTTGAAAATGATAAAAAGCGCCAGAAAATAAAAAAAGCTTTGCACAAGTGATCATCAACAGTAGAACATTAATTTTTAAAGCAATAATTAAATAAAAATATTAAACGGGAGAAGAGAGATATAGCTCTTTTTCTCTAATGTAGTTATATTCATCAGCTACGAGATTGGCAATAGTGTTGTTGTCAGATGATGCTAGCGGAGGATAGTGAGTTGTTGTTTAGAGAAATTTATTCCATATAAAGAATGTCAAATAATAGCTTTGCTAAAATATCTTCTTTAACGATAATAAACAGATAGCTTTCATAGAGCTAATTTTGATGAAATTTTATTTTGGTGTTTTTTAAGTTCAGAATAGTGAGTGTTTTACTGTATTTTAGATTTTATCAAAAGATCTAAAATATTACATTTATTAATTCAAATCATTGATGATAGGGTATTAGGAGAAGTTTTTTATTTATTCAAATTTCTTTGTTAGATATTTAGCATTTTTAATATAGAAATTGTGTACATTAGCTTATACATTAGTGTGCAATTTCTTATTTTTTTGTTGTGGTTGAAGAGATGATGCGGTTATAGATTTCGTATATTGTATCTTTTTGTGCTGTGTTTTATTAAAACGTTTTAATCGTTTAATCTTAAAAGTTATTCTCATGTTGTTGTATTTTTATTTTTTTGTGGTGAGATAAATTGAATATTATATCTCTTCAAAATTCGCATTTTTTCACGTTTTTTTAAGATTGGTTTTTGGGACTTTTGTAATTACAGTTTTCAGCGGTTTTTGAGATGCCTTCTTTAAAGGGATTTTCATCCTAAATGGTATTTTTAAACTTTTTGTTCTTTCTTTACATAAAACACAAAACATATTATTAAATGCTATGATCTTATCATAAAAAATAAAATAATTTTGTTTGTTTTGTTCTTATTGTGTTTAATTTGTGGTTTATTTTTTTTCCAGCATTTTTTGTTTTTGTTGAAAAAAGAAAGTTTTGAGAAACAATGATAGTCAAGGTATCTAACAATCACTTGTATTCGTGCTTTTTTACAGCAGCTATTTTTTCTTTTTTGTTAAATATAAATATTGAGGCACATTCTCATTCATATACATCACTGTCATGTGATGAAAACAAATTACCTTACGGATGCAGTGATGGTTCAAAGCATACAATTAGTGATAAAGTATATAAATTCACGGCGCCTGTTAAAGAAAAGAATGGGGAGGGTCGTTCTCTCATGTTACCTGCTGCTATAGTAGTGCAGGAGCCAAATACAGTTATTCAGGCAACGCGTGTAGAGGTTGAAGCTAATGCGGGTATAGAAGATATTTATGGTGTTTTTGTATCACGAGGGGGAAAAATTGTTTTGAGCGATTCAGCTTTTAAAAATGTATCAATAGGTCTTAAAGCTGATAGTGGAATGATTGAGGTTAATCGTGGAACAATTGAGGCTTCTCAGATTGCTGCTTATGCAGAGAAGCGAGGAGCATCTGTTACGTTAACGAATACAAAAATTAAAGTGGAAGGTTTGGGTATCGGTCAAGAGAGTGCTCTTTTCGTTAGTGCTGATGCGGGTATTCAGATGAAAAGTGGATTTATTGATGTGAATGATGCTGCTGCGCTTTATGTGGGGAGAGGGGGGAGTGCGACTTTAGATGGTGTTACCATTGCTTCAAAATATCAAAAAACAGAAGACAAAGAAAATACAAATGAAAAAAGTACACATACAGTTTTCAATGTAAAACATCAGGGTTCTGTTTATGTAAAAAATACGAATATTATTTCTACGGATGTTCATGTTTTAACAGTTGGACAAGATTCTAACACGCCATCCAATAACGGCAGGGAAGGAAATATTTTAATTTCGCGGGTTAATATTGAAGATTCAACAATTAAAGCAATAGGTAACAAACATGGTATGTATTTTGAGAGGGATGAGGAAAATGATGCATATGAACAGGGGCTTGTCTTTTTGAAAAGGACGATTTTTGAGGTTCCAGATGGGACAGCTGTTCATAGTCATAACAGTCGTATTTATATTGGAGTAACAGAAGGTACAAAAATTTTTGGTGACTTATTATTAACAGCTGAAAAGGGGGGAAGTGTAGCGATTTTGGCTAATTCTTCTTCATTGATAGGAGGGACTCGTGTTGCCGATGATTCTATTGCTGAGCTTTATTTAACAGGGGGATCAAAATGGTTTTTGACAAAAAGAAGAGAGATCGATTTGCAAGTTGCAAACCGTACAAGTTCGTCTATTTCATTTGTGAAAGTTTCTGATAGTTTTATTGCTTTTGAGACTCCAATGTTTCAGGAGTATCAGACACTTCATATTGGGAAGGGAGAAAAAGAAGTTTATAGTGCACAAGATAGGGCAGATATTTATCTCAATACACATCTCAGTAGTGATGGTTTGCTCGATAATAAAAAAACTGATCGGCTTTTGATACATGGTGATGTTTCTGGAAAAACGACAGTTTATGTGCAATTTGTTTCAGGAAATCAGGGTGAGATAGCAACCGGTGAAAATGCTCATAGTATTTCACTTATTCAGGTTTCTGGAAAAGCGGCAGAGGATTCTTTTCAGTTAAATCGCGCTTATATTGCATTAGAGGGGTTGCCTTACCAATATTATCTTCATGCTTATGGTCCAGATTCTGCTCTTGGAAATGCACAAACTTCTCAAAGATTGGTTGAAGGAAATGGAGATTTTTGGGATTTCCGCCTTGAAAGTAAATATATTCAGCCTGCTTTAGAGGTGTCTGCTATTCCCCTTTCTGAGTTAAAGGTCAGAGAGGTTGTTCCACAAGTTCCGACCTATCTTTTGTTACCAAATGCGTTGTTTCATGTTGGGCTCATGGATATGAGTCATCAACAAAAGCAGTTGCAAGTTAGGCGGTCTATTCCTCGTAAATTATTAAAAGTTGAAGGGAACTTTGCTTTATCTGTCCACGGTTATGGTGGGAGTTATCGTTATGTCTCAGATTTTTCTACACTTAAATATGGGTACGATGGTCATGTTGATTATAACGCTATAAAAACAGATATTTTGCTCAAAACAATAGAGCGTGCATATAGTACGACATCTTTTGGGATTATGGGAACCTATGGAAAGCTTTCCTTACAACCTCATAACGTGGAACAAAGTCAAAAGAGTACATTTAATAAATGGTCATTTACGGCATATGCTAGTGTGGAACACAAAACTGGTTTTTATATAGATAGTTTTTTATCTTATGGTTTGTTTAAAGGGGATGTGCGTAGCCGTGTTTGGGGTAAGACGGCGACATTAAAAGCAAATCCTTTGAACGTGTCGTTTTCTGCTGGTAAAGTGTCTATGACAGGATATAAAGATCTTATTTTTGATCCGCAACTTCAGCTTATTTATCAACATCTTCAATTTGATAAGTTTCGTGATATTGATGGATTTGATGTTGAGATGAAAAAAATAGATCAATGGTTTATGCGTGTTGGTGGGCGTTTAAGTAAAACATTTACAGCCTCTGAAAAGGATCGTATCATTTCTTTTTATGGAAATATTCATCTTGCTCATTGTTTTGGTAAAGAACAATTTGTTCATTTTAAAGATGTTTTTCAGTTGAGTGCTTTCGGTTCTTCCTTAGAAGTTGGCTTGGGTGTCAATTCACAGTTTTCTTCTAAAGTTACACTTCACAGTGATCTTAGCTATCAGCATAGGTTAACCAAGGCTGGTTTTTCTGGAGTTCGTTTTTCTGGTGGATTGCGCTATCATTTTTAAGCAATCTTTTTAAAAATAATAAATGTGATTTTCGAAGTCTTGTTCTACTATCGGAATTAAAACCATTGTTTGTGCAGAATTTTAATTGCTTCTTTTAATAATGGTATCATGTGTTTTAATAAATATGAAAGGATCACCTTGATTTATTTTTATCTGCTATAGCATTTCTCAAATGCTTTAAAAAATTTGTCCATCTGATAAACAGATTAAAATGAGAAAATCCTACAATATCGGGGTTATTATTCAATATGAATAAAGATAAATTATCATTATAAATCAATGTTTTGCCATACGATGCTTAAGGTGTCATCGAGCCATTTGTGGTAATTGCGTGCTTCTTCGTTTGAGTTATGAACAGAGAAAATAAAACCAGGATATCCACCAAATGCTGGTGGAGGTGGTGAAATGTGATTGGTTTCAAAGAAAATGATAGTTCTGGCGGTTTGAGGATGCTGTGCAACCTTATCTAGACCTGAAAATCCAGAAAACCGTCCATACCCATGAAGAGGAATAATATAATTTGCCGCCACTTTTTTAGCTGGGAGTATATCGGGAAGGTCTAAGTTTTTTTCAGCTAAAGCGGCATTCATACATAGTTTTGCAAATGAAATTCCTGTGCCTTGCTCAACAATAAAATGGGAAACACCTGATCCACCTATACGAGCGCCTATCTCAATGATATAAGGTAAATTATTAGCATCTAGGCGTAGCTCTACATGGGCAGCACCCATATTTATACCAAGAGCTTTAACTCCAGAGCATGCAGCCTCACATAAAGCAATAATTAAAGGATCATCTATATCACATCGTTGACGATAAATTGTTTCTTCAAACCATGGTCCCTCAGGCTGTCCCTTGTCTCCAACGGATAGAACGTGTACACCTGCTGTATCAACAAAGCATTCTACGACAAACTCTTTTCCTGGCAAATACTGTTCTACGACTAAGCCTACAGGTTTACTTTTATCATTAAAACGTGCCATGTCTTTATGCTGAACATTCCATACGGCTTTAATGAGATCAGGAAGTTCAGCGGAATTTTTAGCTAACATGACGCCTGCACTTGCCCATCCAGAGACGGGTTTAATAACGACTGGATAATCCAAGGCTTGTGTTTTTGATAGGTCTTCTGGATGATCTATATAAAAGAATCTTGGTGTTCTTAAGCCTGCTTTAGCGAAAGTTTGACGCATGAGATATTTATTTCTGGTTAATGCTGCTACTTCTGGTTCAATACTTGGAGTATTGATTTTTTTTGCAGCCAAAGCTGTCCATAGGATGGCTTCTTCGCGAAGGGTCATAACCCCAGAAATATTGCGTTCTTTTGCTCCTGTTGCAAAAGTGTCTAGAGCTGCCTCTGGGTTATCAAAAACAGGAAGTTGCCAAGTTGAAGTTACTGCTGCAGGGTGTTGAGAGGGAACGCTTTCAGCGGTATCATAGATCATTACTAATTCGATATTAGCTGCTTGTGCTGCTTCAAATATAAATGGTAATTTTGCATTGCGCTGGCAAACTAACGCGAGTTTTTTCATTTTGTTTCCTCATTAAATTTGGAGTTTTGAGAATGGCGTTTATGTTGCCATGTAGATACCTTTGATGCATCTATAAATAAGAGTGTCATCCCTATAACAACTACAATCATAGCAATTATTTTGATCATATTGAGAGAAGGGCTCGAGCCGATTATCCATTCACATGCAATCACTGCAAAAGGGGATAATACGCCGATAGTGTTGGCGTATAATACGCCTCCTTCGGCTAAAACTTTTTGATATAATACGTAAACTGGTGCCGAGCAAACAGTTCCTAAAATCAATATTTTAAATATATCTTCTAACTTAAGATAGAAGAGTGGGGCAGGATCAAAAATAAATAATGGCATAAATGATGCTGCAGAAATTGTCGTGATCCAAGCCAGTGAGGTGAGCAAAGGTAGATTTTTAAGATAACGTTTAGACAATAAGCCATAAGCAGAATAAGAAAGTGCTGCTGTTAAGGCAAGCACTACTCCTATCAGGTTATAATATCCACCTTCTCCACTATTTATATTGAATACTACAGCTGCTACACTGACAATTATCACTCCACTAAGCTTCAGCCATGAGAATTTAAGGACATTTGTCAATGCACCTAATATATAAGTAATTCCTGGAATAGTAGCGAGCACCATGGTTAAATCACTGGCTTTGAGCGATTTTAATGCACCAAAGCTGCATACAAAATACAGCGAAAATCCTAACACTGAGAGAATTAAAAAAGAAGGTATCATGGAAAGCAATGGTAGGGATCTGAAAACAGCTTTCTCACGAAATATTGCAATCAGCCATAAGGTGGCAGCGGTGGCAAACAACCTAAGTCCAACCGCATGCATGACGGGTATATTGCTAACCAAATTCTTAGATAATAACCAACTTATGGAAAACAATGCTAGAATGGCAAAAGTAAATAATAATAATCGTCCTTTTATAAAACTCAATGATTTAATCCTCTAATCACTCGCTGTGCATAAGATGATGTTGAAAAATTAAATCGTGACTGTGAAGTTTGCGGCTTACCAAGATTATTTTGGATATAATCTTTAGCTCCTGCCAAATAAGCGTCACCATCTAATGCTTCAAGTGCTTCTATATCTGCTATCATCAATATTATTACTTTTTCAAGACGCTCCAAATCAAATTGAAGATAACCTTGATTTGTTTCAATCAATGCTTTGTTCCGCATCAATATTTCAAAAAGCAAGATCCCTGTACCAGCATCGAATGTCATATGCTGATCAGAATCTTTTGGATAACGAAATATGCGTTCTAATAGGATAAATTCAGTTATTTCTTTCCAAAATTTTGGATGATTTTGTAGCATAATACGCACTGTAATTAAATCAACTTTAGTTTCTTCTAGAAGACCTGTAAACCAATTTAATTTTATATACAGATTTTTATCCAATGGCCGCGGTCCGGTATGATGTGCATAGTCATGATAATAGCCCCACAAACAGCGAGCATCGTAAATGTCTTCTTTGGATAAGTTACGACTATGCAATTGACCGAACAGGAATTTACTATCTCGACCGAGTAAACGTTCAGCTTCCACAATTGTTTGCTTGTTGTAAATATCAAAGAATTTACTGAAAAAAAACAAAGCAAATGCTTGCTTATCAATTTTTTGAGCAGCTGCTACAGATTCTGGGAATAGAACAATGCAATTGCCTTCTAAAAAACCTCTTGATGCTATTCCCATTTTTATACATTGAAATGGTGATACATAATTATTTGTATATTTTGAGGCGTCAGCAAGATAGGCCGTTTCATGACGATATCCTGTAACTAATTCCAGCCGGAATCCTTCTGGATCAGGTCCATTTTTTGCACGCATTGGAGCCAAGAAAAACAAGGGCGCATCTGGTAATGGGGCTTTGAAAGCAGCCAAAGTGTTATCAAATTTAGGAGGGGTCGTTAAACCGCTGATCATCCACTGATGAAGATCATCAGAAGTGGTCGCTAAAAGTTTTGGAGATAATCCGTCAAGAATATTGGCATGGTGGTTCAGCAGAGTGATCAATTCATTGATCATATTATTATCTGCTGAAGTTGGTTCTTTAATGCTCCCATCTCGTTCTTGGCGCATACGGAATTTGTCAACCAAGTTAACAATGGAAAGAAGCGCTTCAGATTTTTTCATGATTAGTTGACTTTAGTGAGTGGAGCAAAAAGGCCATTGGCACTTGTCCAAAATTTTCGACAATACTCAGCCTATAGCGATTTGCCGCAACCGATGTTGTGATACAAGCATCTGCTTTTTCAGCCTTACAAAGAACGGCTGCATCAGCATTGCTGTTGGCAAATACTTTGTCATATTGATGAGCTACCAAAGATTGCGGGGCAGAATGAGTCGCTACGGTTTTAATTTCATCAATGTTATTGCGTTTAGCTAAAACCATAGAGTGAGTAGGCATGATAAAGCTGTCAAATAATTGCATATCACCTAAACGGGTAAATATGAGTGTATGCAAATCAGGGTAAGCAGCACAGCTTAAGAGATATCCATCCTTTTTCTGAGCAAGTTCATTAAATGCTTCTTCAAGAGTTGCGTATAAGATAATACGGGATCTCGAGTCAGTGGACAAAATATTTTTATTGTGATTGTCAAGCCACCACTGTGCTGCTGCTGCACAGTTAGTATCTGCAGGGCTAAGTGTATAGATAAAAGTATTATTTTCAGATTGCATGATCTCTATTCTTTATAATTATATGCCTAAATTTAAATTAGTGTAATATGATAGAGTATATCAAGAACAATGCGTTAAGTAATTTAGTGCTTTATAAAATAATGTATATGTGAAAGCAAATTTACGATAAATTTTGTCTGTTCATTATTCTATCATGCCGTAAAACAGCGTCTTTTAGGGGAGTAATTGAGCAGAAAAATTCTATGCAGGGTATTTATTGGATATGTTAGAGAATTATTGGAATGGTTAAG
The DNA here is from genome assembly GCF_042197205.1 of Bartonella sp. AA2SXKL. Taxonomy (NCBI): domain Bacteria; kingdom Pseudomonadati; phylum Pseudomonadota; class Alphaproteobacteria; order Hyphomicrobiales; family Bartonellaceae; genus Bartonella; species Bartonella sp. AA2SXKL. Next base: position 69,895 of record NZ_JBHIRN010000006.1, on the reverse strand, counting down.
CGAAGGTGAATGACACGTAAACCGCACTGCTCTATCATTTTTTGGATGAGCAGCGTTTTTGAATCTGTTCATATTGATAATACTATTATAGGTGAATAATAAGCAAATTGGTAAGGCATGAACATCTTTGCCATAAAACTCAATATGTTTAATTTCTTAATTAAGATAATACTTTTAGAAATTGTTTTACTATTATGATTGTATTAAATATATAAAAGGCAATCATCATTGTCTTGTTTGTAAAAGAAACATGAAATATAACTCTTAAGTTAGATTGAGATTGGCAAGATTTTTTTCTTCTTTGGAATCGTTAAGAAGGTCAGATTAAACCTTATTCAAGCTACAGAACCTAAAGAAACAGTCGTTTTTTTTTTGAAAAGATCAGAGGTAAACAAATATGCGTGAGATTTTGGATCATGTTGATATGCCATTGAATAAGAAGAGTTCTATTCAAAAGGTTCAAAATCTTTCATTCCAATCACACCCAAAACGGTTTTATAAGCAAGTGAAGATCGCTTGTGAGGAGGGCGGCTTTACGATTTTGTTGGATGAATGTCCTGTAAAAACGCCCGCAAGGCGTCATTTTCATGTGCCAACAGAAGTGTTTGCTGAATATGTTGCTCAGGAATTTGAGAACCAAAAGCACGTTGTTGATCCTGCAAAAATGCCGATGACGCGTTTGGTTAATACTGTTATTGATGGTATCGCTGATGATATGCAGGCGGTTTTTGAAGATTTATTGCGTTTCGTTGCATGTGATATGATCTTTTATCGTGCACAAACACCTAAAGAGTTGGTGCAAAAACAATCTGAACAATGGGATCCTTTATTAGATTGGGCTGAAAAAAAGCTAGGTGCAAGGTTTTATTTGACAGAAGGGCTGATGCATGTGGAACAATCACCAGAAGCACTTCAAGCTGTGAGTCATTATTTACGTAGCGTTGAGTCTGCTTATATGCTTGCTGCACTTCATATGATGACAACCTTAACTGGATCTGCTCTCATTGCTCTTGCTGTTGCTGCGGGAAACATTGATGCTGATCATGCTTGGTCTATTGCCCATTTAGATGAAGATTGGATGATGGAACAATGGGGAACGGATAAAGAAACAATAGCACGCCGTTCTCATAAAAAAGTTGAATTTAAGGCTGCTGCTACAATTGTTACAACTTGTTTATAGGGGAAAATCTTTTATTTACGTGCATTCTTTTCGCTCAGAGTATTTTTGTGACTTTTTGAGGATTGGTTTTTACTTTATCAAGTCCAGGAAATAGTTCATTGGTTATGGTTAAGAGCGCTTCGTCATTACCACGGATAAAATACCATTGGTTATCGTGAAGTAGGGCAATAATTTCAGTTTGAATAGAGCATTTTTTTCCAGCATTTGTTGTGGTTACAAGCTCCACGGGTATAACAAAATAAGGGGTACCATTATCAAGGGTACCTTCACGTTTTTGTTTTTGATCAATGTTGATCGTTTCAATCTTGTAACTTTCTGCCAACCGTTCTATTTGGCTTTTCATGATTTGTAGAAATTGCGATTGATTAAGATTTTTTTTGGCGGTTAAGCGGTTGATGACTTGGGGAGGAATAGCATTTAAGATGGCATTTGCATCGGCATTTTTAAGTGCTTTACTATAAGCAGATGTTGCTTTCTCAAGAGTTGTAAGTTTTTGGTTGGTTATTGTATGTGCTTTAGTTGTTGATGTGATAAAGACAATGCATAAAAGAACGGAAACGAGAAAACAAATTCGCGGCATTAGAAACCTTTGTTAATTCATTTGAAGAGATTCAACACATTATAAAGGAAAAGCGGATGAGCAAAAAGCCTCTTGCGCTTTTGCATGAGAAGAATATCCACAAAAATGGAAGCTTTTGCCTCCATTTTCAAAATCAAAAGAATGCGTATTGATTGTTTAAACAGAATAGTACATATCAAATTCAACAGGATGTGGTGTTGTTTCGTAACGCAAGACTTCTTGCATCTTTACTTGAATGAAGGAATTAATCTGATCATCATCAAAAACGTCGCCAGCTTTAAGAAAGCCACGATCTTTGTCAAGTGCTTCAAGCGCTTCACGCAGGCTTCCTGAAACAGTAGGGATTTCTTTAAGTTCCTTTAAGGGAAGATCATAAAGATCTTTATCCATAGCATGTCCGGGATGAATTTTGTTTTTGATACCGTCAAGACCAGCCATTAAAAGGGCTGCAAATGCCAAATAGGGATTTGCTGTTGGGTCTGGAAAACGAACTTCTACGCGTTTTGAATTTGGTGAGGAGCTCATAGGAATACGGCAAGATGCAGAACGATTACGTGCTGAATAGGCAAGAAGAACAGGAGCTTCATAACCAGGAACCAAACGTTTATAGGAGTTTGTGGATGGGTTGGTAAAAGCATTTATTGCTTTTGCGTGCTTAATAACACCACCGATAAAAAACAGACAGGTTTCTGATAGTCCAGCATATTCATTTCCTGCAAAAATGGGTTTGCCATCTTTCCAAATGGAAATGTGGACATGCATTCCAGAGCCGTTATCACCAAAAACTGGTTTCGGCATGAAGGTTGCTGTTTTCCCATAACTGTTTGCTATTTGATGTACAACATATTTAAAAATTTGCATCTTGTCAGCCTCGCGAACAAGTGTATCAAAACGAATACCCAATTCATGTTGGCCTGCTGCTACTTCGTGATGGTGTTTTTCGACCTGTACGCCCATATCCTTGAGTGCTGTGAGCATTTCAGAACGCATATCTTGGCAGGAATCAATCGGCGGAACAGGAAGGTAGCCTCCCTTTATTCGTGGGCGATGCCCTAGATTTCCTGTTTCATATTCCGTATCATCATTAGAGGGAAGTTCACTTGAATCGAGTTTAAACCCTGTGTTGTAAGGGTCCGTTTTATAGCGCACATCATCAAAGATAAAAAACTCTGCTTCTGGACCCACATTGATTGTATCTCCAATGTTTAAAGATTTCATATACACCTCAGCCCTTTTGGCGATAGAACGAGGATCTCTACGATAAAACTCACCAGAGACAGGATCAAGTACATCACAAAATATGACCAAAGTAGATTGAGCAAAAAAAGGATCAATATGTGCTGTTGCTGGATCTGGCATTAAAACCATGTCAGATTCATTAATTGTTTTCCAACCAGCAATTGAAGAACCATCAAACATGACACCATCACTAAAAGTATCCTCGCTGATCTCTGCGATATCCATTGTAATGTGATGCAATTTTCCTCGTGGATCAGTAAAACGTAAATCAACAAAACGGATTTCGTTGTCTGTAATCTGTTTGATAATATCTGATGCGGTTGTCATATTCAATTTCCTTAATATGGCGTTGAGGTGGATAAAAAAGTGAATTTTCTCGTTATTTATTAAAGGGCATCGATACCGGTTTCGTCCGTGCCTATACGAATTGCATCATCAATGGAAAAGACAAATATCTTTCCATCCCCTATATGTTTGGTTTGAGCTGCTTTACGTATTGCATCAACAGTTTGTTCCAGTTTTTCATCGGACACAACAATTTCAATCTTTACTTTAGGTAGAAAGTCAACAACATATTTCGTACCACGATAAAGTTCTGTATGTTCCCTTTGACGACCAAAACCTTTCGCTTCTGTTACTGTAATACCATGTAACCCAATTTTTTGAAGCGCTTCTTTCACTTCATCAAGTTTGAAAGGTTTTATAATGGCTTCAATTTTTTTCATGCTGAAATTATCTCCAACGTTATTTTGTCTTTTTAGACTGCATCACATTATATTGACAACTGTAAGATGTCCAACAGATACTTTGTGCACAAAAAGTCGAAAATAATGACACTCTATGCTCTGTTAGGAGAGTTTCTTTTGTAGAATACAGCCAAATACTGTTTTTTGGGAAAAAAACTTACAATTCTTATACAGAATTCAAATAATATAATAAAAGAGTTTTGTTTCTTTTTTATTAGATAATATCTTGACTTATAAGGATAATTAGACGCTCTCCACATTGAATGAGAAACTCTAATAGCGTAAGATTTTCTCATTTTAGATCTTTTTATCGTCAATCAATCAAAACGATACTTTTATATATCATAAATAGTTATGAGTGTGTGGATAACAACATTTGAAAAAAGAAATAAAATGCTTTTTATGAAAGCTTTCGATAATTAAAGGCTTTACAATATTAGGGAGTAGGGAAGACAAATATTGGAAAAGAGTGTGATGATGCCGATTCATAAATGTAAAGATGGTGGTGTACAATAATGAGTTTATCATTATAGCATTCATAGGAGCCGTTGTGAAATGGGCTTGAGAGCATTGAGAAATGTTTCTTTAAAACAGATGTGGGAATTGGCAACGCAAATATATTCCGTTTGGGGCGTTTTGTTCCTTCGTGAGGAATGTGATCTTCATTAAGGAACGCGATAAATAAAAGTGTGAAGCAATGGCAATCTTCATTATAAGATATTGCTGTGGATGCCTTGGAAAATCATAAAGATAAATTAAAAGGAAATGGAAATATAGAAATTTATTTATACCCTTAAAACTTCATATTCTTCCCAGTTTAGGTTGTCTGGTCGTTTCAGGTATAAACAAAACAGAGAATAAATACGCAATTATGTGCGCGTTCCTATTTGGCAATACGACAACTGAAACAGCTTATAAAGCGCTAAATTGTTTTTAGTCTTTGCTTCAAACGTGTTGCACCACTGGAATTAGGTGTTGGTTTACAGGTAATAATAAAAGTACAGGCTTTGTTAGTATGCTGTATTTTACAATAGAAAGCGTTTCTAAGAATTGGAATTATAGAGAGATGGGCGCAGTAAAACATGTTTTAGAAATTTTCCCGTATAGGAAGCGGGAACCTTAATGATGTCTTCAGGGCGTCCAATTGCAACAATTTCACCACCGCGATCTCCACCTTCTGGTCCTAAATCAATAATCCAGTCGGCTGTCTTTATAACATCAAGGTTATGTTCAATGACTATAACTGTGTTGCCTTGCTCGACTAGTTCGTGAAGCACTTCAAGAAGTTTGGAAATATCATGAAAATGTAAACCTGTTGTCGGTTCATCCAAAATATAGAGTGTACGTCCCGTTGTTTTACGAGAAAGTTCTTTCGCAAGTTTTACACGTTGTGCTTCCCCACCAGAAAGTGTGGTTGCTTGCTGTCCTACTTTTATGTAACCCAATCCTACTTTAATGAGAGTTTCCATTTTATTATGAATAGCGGGAATAGCTTGGAAAAATTCCTCTGCCTTTTCAATTGTCATATCCAAAATATCGGCTATAGACTGTCCTTTGAATTTTATTTCTAGTGTTTCTCGGTTATAGCGTTTTCCTTTACAGACATCGCAAGTAACATAGACATCAGGTAAAAAGTGCATTTCAATTTTGATGACTCCATCACCTTGACATGCTTCGCACCGTCCTCCTTTAACATTAAATGAAAAACGCCCAGCTTTGTAACCGCGGGCTTTTGATTCTGGAAGATCGGCAAACCACTCACGAATCGGTGTAAAAGCACCTGTATAGGTTGCGGGATTAGAGCGTGGGGTGCGTCCAATAGGAGACTGGTTGATATCGATGACTTTATCAAGAAATTCTAATCCTTTAATTTTGTCATAGCTGGCAGGGCTGTGATGAGAGCCCATGATATGATGTGATGCTGCTTTGAAAAGCGTTTCAATAAGAAATGTTGATTTTCCTCCTCCAGAAACACCAGTTATGCATGTGAAGGTTCCAAGAGGAATATTCGCATTGATATTTTTGAGGTTATTGCCTTTGGCGCCGATGATTTTAAGTGTTTTCGTTTTTGATATTTTGCGTCGCTCTGTCGGCATTTTAACAGCCATTTTTCCTGAAAGGTATTGGCCTGTGAGAGAGGCTGAATTTTCTATAATTTCCTGCGGTGTTCCTTGCGCTATGATTTCTCCACCATGAACGCCTGCGGCAGGCCCCATATCGACAACATAGTCTGCTGTGAGAATAGCATCTTCATCATGTTCAACAACAATAACTGTATTGCCAAGATTACGCAAATGGCGCAGCATTTCCAACAGGCGTTCATTATCGCGTTGGTGTAAACCGATAGATGGTTCATCTAAAATATAAAGAACGCCTGTAAGACCAGAACCAATTTGAGATGCTAATCGAATACGTTGGCTTTCTCCCCCTGAAAGCGTTCCTGAATTTCGAGACAAGGTAAGATATTCCAATCCTACATGATTTAAAAAAGCCAAACGTTCACGAATTTCTTTTAAAATACGTACGGCGATATTACGTTGTTTTTCTGTGAGATGTTGATGAACATTGGCAAACCAATCATCTGCTTTTAGAATAGAAAGATCTGATATTTGCCCAATATGCATTCCGTTGATTTTTACAGCAAGTGCCTCTGGTTTTAAACGATAACCGTGACAAGCTGGGCAGGGCGAAGAAGACATATAACGTTCGATTTCTTCTCGAGACCAAGCAGAATCGGTTTCTTTCCAGCGTCTCTCCATATTAGGGATGATTCCTTCAAAAGGTTGGGTCATTTTATGCGAACCAGAATTATTTTTATAGATAAAAGAAATTTCATCTCTTTTTGTACCGTAGAGAATAGCCTGTTGTGCTTCATTAGAGAGTTCACACCATTGATCTGTGAGTTTGAAACCGTAAGCTTTTCCTAATGCTTCTAAGGTTTGTTTATAGTAAAGTGAATCTGATTTAGCCCAAGGGGCAATGGCGCCATTCTTGAGGGTAAGATTTTTATTGGGCACAATTTTCAGTGGATCCATTGCTTTTTTTATGCCCAGTCCATCGCAGAGAGGACAGGCGCCAAAAGGATTATTGAACGAAAAAAGGCGTGGTTCAATTTCAGGAATAGAAAAACCCGATACAGGGCAGGAAAACTTTTCTGAAAAAATGAGCCGTTTGTGTGTATCATTTTTTGATTTATGAGCAGATTCCTTTGTCGTTTCTTTTTGTGCTAAGGGGTGGTCTGCCATTTCAGCTATGGCAAGCCCATTTGCTAGCTGTAAACAGGTTTCTATACTATCAGCCAAGCGAGAGGTGATATCCTTCTGTACAACAATGCGGTCTACCACGACATCGATGTCGTGTTTATATTTTTTATCAAGAGGTGGAATATCAGCGATTTCATAGAATTTTCCATCAACTTTAGCGCGTTGAAATCCTCTTTTTAAAAGTTCTGTTAGCTCTTTTTTATATTCTCCCTTTCGTCCTCGCACTAAGGGTGCCATAATGAAAATTCGCGTTCCTTCTGGTAAGGCCATAATTTGATCCACCATTTGGCTTACTGTCTGGCTTTCAATAGGAAGTCCTGTTGCAGGAGAATGAGGAATACCAATACGTGCAAAGAGAAGACGCATGTAATCGTGGATTTCAGTAACGGTACCTACCGTTGAACGAGGGTTGCGACTGGTTGTTTTTTGTTCAATGGAGATAGCTGGAGAGAGACCGTCTATGCGGTCGACATCGGGTTTTTGCATGACTTCCAAAAATTGGCGTGCATAGGCTGAAAGGCTTTCGACATAGCGGCGTTGTCCTTCAGCGTAAATTGTATCAAACGCTAAGGATGATTTCCCTGATCCAGAAAGTCCTGTTATAACAATGAGTTTATCACGAGGCAGATCGAGATCAATATTTTTAAGGTTATGCTCACGTGCACCGCGAATGGAGATATATTTTTGATGAGTCATACTTTATCCTTGGCATATGTGGCAAAAATTGAGCACCTAAAATGGAATAAAACTGTTTTTTTAGAATTATAATGTGTTTAACTGCTTTAATGCAAAAGGAAGGTATAAGTTTTGTGAAAAAAATACAAATGAGCAGCTTTTTATTCTCTCGTGGTGGAATAAACTATGCGTTTTTATCATCTTTTGTTATAATTACACTGAATACAATATTGGTAAAGGATAGCAATACCCATATTGATAGTCAATTGCGACATGTAAATTGAAGGTCAAGATGGTTATAACTGTTATAGAACAGAGTATTTTACAAATTAAAATTTTGGAGTTTATGCGATGGCTGGTAGCCTTAATAAAGTTATTTTGATTGGTAATCTTGGTGCGGATCCTGAAATCCGCCGTTTGAATTCTGGTGATCAAGTGGCAAATCTGCGTATTGCTACTTCAGAAAGTTGGCGCGATCGGAATACAAATGAGCGAAAAGAACGCACTGAGTGGCATAGTATTGTTATTTTTAATGAAAACCTTGTCAAAGTTGCAGAGCAATATTTAAAAAAGGGCAGCAAAATTTATATTGAGGGGCAGTTACAGACACGAAAATGGCAAGATCAAAATGGAAATGACCGTTATACAACAGAGATTGTTTTGCAAAAGTACCGTGGCGAATTACAAATGCTTGATGGGCGGGGAGCTGCGAGCGGGGAGCAAGGAGCAAGTCAAGGGGGGAGTTATAGTGGTGGCTTTGCCGATAGTCACTCAAATCAGAGAAATGCTTTTGGTCAAAATAATAATCAATTGGGAGAAAGTTTTTCACACAAATTAGATGATGACGTCCCTTTTTAAGAGTCTTTAAATTGCAGTATTATGATCATTTTATGGTTTGCTTGTTTCAGATTTTTGAAGTTTAGCGAAGTGAAAATTGTTAATTATTATTGGTAATTTAAAATATAAATTAATAACATCTTGAAAAATATTGTTAAATTTCTTTTTTGTCATGGGAGAGAAATTAGCATTTTTGTGTATTTTTCGCTATAAATAAAGTGAAATGATTCTTTTTTGAAAGTTTTGAAATTGTGACCGATCTTACTCCACACCCAGAACGTGATGTGCTAACCGGTATTGAACCAATCAGTATTATTGATGAAATGCAACGCTCCTATCTCGATTATGCGATGAGCGTGATTGTTTCACGTGCACTCCCTGATGTCCGTGATGGTCTTAAGCCTGTTCATCGACGTATCCTTCATGCTATGAATGAGATGGGGCTTTCTTTCAATAAGTCGTATCGTAAATCTGCTGGTGTTGTTGGTGAGGTTATGGGGAAATTTCATCCCCATGGTGATGCTTCAATTTACGATGCATTAGTGCGTATGGCGCAGGACTTTTCTTTAAGAAATCCATTAATTGATGGTCAGGGAAATTTTGGTTCCGTTGATGGTGATCCACCCGCGGCTATGCGCTATACTGAGTGTCGTTTAGAAAAAGTTTCAGAAGAACTTTTAGCTGATATTGATAAAGATACTGTTGATTTTCAGGATAATTACGATGGGCGTGAGCGTGAACCGGTTGTCTTACCAGCGCGTTTTCCCAATCTTTTGGTTAATGGGTCAGGGGGAATTGCTGTGGGAATGGCAACCAATATTCCTCCCCATAATCTTGGTGAAGTCGTTGATGGTTGTATCGCTTTGATTGATAATCCCGATACCACACTCGATAAAATAATTGAAATTATTCCTGGTCCGGATTTTCCTACAGGGGGTATTATCCTTGGCCACTCTGGTGTTCGTGCAGCTTATGAAACAGGGCGTGGCTCAATCATTATGCGTGCTAAAGTTGAGATCGAAGAAATTCGCAGTGGTCGACAAGCAATTATTGTGAGTGAGATCCCTTATCAAGTTAATAAGGCAACAATGATTGAGAAAATGGCTGAATTGGTGCGCGATAAACGCATTGAGGGAATCTCTGATTTGCGTGACGAATCTGATCGTGATGGATATCGGGTTGTTATTGAGCTGAAGAAAGATGTTGTTGCGGAAGTTGTTTTAAACCAATTATATCGGTATACGCCGCTACAAACTTCCTTTGGTTGTAATATGGTTGCTTTGAATGGGGGAAAACCCGAACAGATGACGTTGCTTGATATGCTTCGTGCATTTGTTTCTTTTCGGGAAGAAGTTGTCAGTCGGCGAACAAAATATCTTTTGCGTAAAGCGCGTGAGCGAGCACATGTTTTGGTTGGCCTTGCCCTTGCTGTTGCCAATATTGATGAAATTATAGCGCTTATTCGCAAAGCTCCTGATCCGCAGACAGCACGTGCACAGTTAATGGAGCGACGCTGGCCAGCGATGGATGTCGCGCCTTTGATTAAACTTATTGATGATCCTCGTCATATTATTCATGAGGATGGTACTTATAACCTCTCTGAAGAACAGGCGCGTGCTATTTTAGAATTGCGTTTGCAACGATTGACAGCCCTTGGGCGTGATGAAATCGCTGATGAATTGAATAAAATTGGCGTGGATATCGCTGACTATCTTGAGATCTTGGCATCACGCGTACGCATTATGTCTATTGTTAAGGATGAGTTGAGTGCTCTTCGTGAGGAATTTGCAACGCCGCGACGTACCGTATTTGGTTTTGGTAGCGCTGAGATGGAGAGTGAAGATCTGATCGCACCAGAGGATATGGTGGTAACGGTAAGCCATAGTGGCTATATTAAGCGTGTGCCTCTTAATACCTATCGTGCACAGCGACGTGGTGGTAAGGGGCGTTCTGGTATGTCCACGAAGGATGAGGATTTTGTAACGCGGTTGTTTGTTGCCAATACGCATACTCCGGTTCTTTTCTTTTCATCACGTGGGATTGTTTATAAGGAAAAAGTTTGGCGGCTGCCGCTGGGGACACCCCAATCGCGTGGGCGGGCTTTGATCAATATGCTTCCTTTACAACAAGGTGAGCGTATTACAACGATTATGCCTTTGCCTGAAGATGAAGCGAGCTGGAGTGCATTAGATATTATGTTTGCGACAACACGTGGAACTGTGCGTCGTAATAAATTATCAGATTTCGTTCAGGTTAATCGTAATGGTAAAATTGCGATGAAACTTGATGAAGAAGATGAAATTCTTTCTGTTGAAACCTGTACAGAACATGATGATGTTGTTCTAACAACAGCCAAAGGACAATGTATCCGTTTTCCAGTTGTTGATGTTCGGGTCTTTGCTGGGCGTAATTCTGTGGGAGTTCGTGGTATCAATTTAGCTAAAGGCGATAAAGTCATTTCGATGACAATTTTAGAGCATGTCGAGGCGACGTCCATTGAGCGTTCTGCTTATATTAAACGTGTAATGAATGAACGGCGTGCTTCTGGTGCAGATGCTGATGTTGAAGATGTTATAACTTTTGATGAAGAAGATGGGGGTGCTGAAACAGAGTTAACAGATGAACGTTATGCAGAACTTCATGCACGTGAACAAATGCTTTTGACAGTGAGTGAGTTTGGTTATGGTAAACGTTCTTCTTCCTATGAGTTCCGGATTTCGGGACGTGGCGGAAAGGGGATTCGCGCAACAGATCCATCTAAAACAGCTGAAATTGGTAAATTAGTAGCGGCTTTTCCGGTGAAGGCGCAAGATCAAATTATGTTGGTATCAGATGGGGGGCAGCTTATTCGTGTCCCTGTTGAGGGAATTCGTACTGCTGGGCGCTCAACTAAGGGAGTCACAATTTTTAATACAGCCAAAGGTGAAAGAGTCGTATCGGTTGAACGTATTTCTGAACCTGAAGATGATACGGGTTCATTAGATGATGAAGGTGAGAAGCATTCTGATACAGTTGATATGAGCGAAGAAAAATAATTTTTAAGAGGAAGGAGTAAAGTCATGAAAATTGCTCTTTACGCGGGTTCTTTTGATCCTCTTACAAATGGTCATCTTGATGTTTTGAAAGGGTGTTTTGTGTTAGCTGATAAGGTGGTCGTCGCTATAGGGATACAGGCTGACAAAAAAACACTCTTTAGCTTCGAAGAGCGTGTTGATTTCATTACGCAGGTAGGGAAAGACTTATTTGGTGCAGATTCTAATCGATTGCAGGTTCTTTCATTTAGCAACCTTCTCATTGAGAAGGCGCGTGAAGTTGGTGCTTCATTTCTCATTCGTGGATTGCGTGATGGTACTGATCTTGATTATGAAATGCAAATGGCAGGAATGAATGGTGTTATGGCTCCTGAATTGCAAACTGTTTTTTTGCCGGCAAGTGTTTCTGGGCGCGCGATAACTTCTACATTGGTACGCCAAATTGCCTCTATGGGAGGTGATGTGACACCATTTGTACCGCCCAATGTTGCACAAGCTTTAAGCTCGAAATACCAATCTTTTAGGGGAGAATAAGTGTGTCTCGTAGAATTTTTGCTGTTTTGATATGTGTGTTTTGTTTTTTTTCATTGTCCGCTGTCGCTGGTAATCCTAGACCAGCAAGCGATGCAAGCCTTCTTGTTTTATCTCTCAAAGATGGTGATGTCATTATTCGTCTGCGTCCTGATTTGGCGCCAAAGCATGTTGCGCAAATCAAAAGATTAACAGAGGAGGGGGCCTATAATAATGTTGTGTTTCATCGCGTTATTCCTAATTTCATGGCACAAACTGGTGATGTAGAATTTGGAAAAAAAGGCAGTAGAGATTTTGATCTGAAACGCGTTGGTATGGGTGGCTCAAATTATCCCAATATACCGGCAGAGTTTTCAAAACAGCCGTTTAAGCGTGGTACAGTTGGGATGGCACGGTCACAAGATCCGGATTCCGCGAATTCTCAATTCTTCATTTGTTTTGATGATGCTGCTTTTTTAAACGGTCAGTATACGGTTGTTGGAGAGGTTATAAAGGGGATGGATGTTGTTGATAAAATAAAAAAAGGTACGACAAGTAATAATGGATCTGTAAAAAATCCTGATGTTATTAATGCTGCTACTTTACAAGTTGAGAAATGAATCAAGGGAGCTTTCCATATGGCTGAGAATAAAAATCCAGAGAATACTTTAATTCTTGAAACAACAAAGGGCAGAGTTGTTATTGAGCTTTTTGCTGATTTGGCACCTTGTCATGTTGCACGTATTAAAGAACTGGTACGGGAAGGTGCTTATGATAATGTTATTTTCCATCGCGTTATTGATGGTTTTATGGCGCAAACAGGGGATGTGCAATTTGGAAAGAAGGATAGTGAAAAATTCAATTTATCACGTGCTGGTATGGGGGGAGCAGAAAAACCAAATTTAACAGCAGAGTTTTCAAATCTTTCTCATAAGCGTGGTACAGTTTCTATGGCACGGAGTCAGAATCCAAATTCTGCTAACTCTCAGTTTTTTATTTGTTTTGCAGATGCTCCGTGGCTTGATCGTCAATATTCCATATGGGGGCAGGTTGTTGAAGGTATGGAAAATGTTGATAAAATTAAACGTGGTGAACCTGTTGCAGATCCAGATTCAATTACCAAAGCCATTATTGCTGCGGATGTAGAATAGTATAAACTATACTGATTTCAATTGTAAGTTTCTAAGAAAAAGTACTCTTTTCTGATCAATAAAGGCACACGAAACTCTTTTGTAGTATCACGCTTACCTTTTATAATTTCGAGCTAAGCATTGTCCATATATTTTCTTTAATCGGATCTTCCTGAAGAATATAACGCAACGGATTTGTACAAACACCTGTCAGAATAAGAAAACGCAAAGTCTGTTGTATTATGGTTGTTGTTTGGCAAAGTGTTTTATAAAAAATTCGGCATTTCTCTTCAATCCATTGTCGGTCTTAATGGTTTTATGATGTTACTTTCTTAAGAGAGCGTGTGCTTTTGTTTCTGCTCGTAAATCAACATCCAATCCTAATGCAGAAGCATGTTTGAAACACATATTAAGACGGATAAGAGCTTTACTCGCTCATCCAGTTTTCTTAGCAAGGTGGAAAACCAGCATTTATATATATATTGGCGTAATCTTTAAAATAAGAAGACAGTTTAATCTTAGAAGAATATAATAAAGGCGCAGAAGTGAAATAAATGGCTAGTCTTGCCATCTCCTTTTTAACTCAACTTTACTTTTTTAAAAGTATCTAATGCAATATCTTTTAAATAATGAAGATTATGCATGGACTTACGCTTTTATTTTTCTCGTTTTTTAATAGAGGAATGCTCCAAACGGAATACACTTGTGTTGCGTATTTACGTGTTTTTTAAGAAGCATTTCTTAGTACATATCAACGTTCACTTCCACGATGACATTCATAGCATGTATAGTTTTAAAGCTATAAATAGTATAAAATATTATGCACCACCATCTTTAAAGCTTGTGAAGGAGCAAACGGGTACCATCATACGCTTTTTCAGCCTCCAATGTTACGATAGAGCTTTTGGTATTTGAGAATCTTTACAAAAAGCATTTTTAGTTTTTTAAAGTATTTTATTTACACGTTAATTTCTTTTGTGAATTATCTCTAATGCCAAGAGCTATCTCAATATTGTGAGTGGATAAGTGATTATGCTCATTTGCGCTTTTATTAAGCGTGAGGATCGCTGTGCCCAGTAGATGAAAAATTTTTATCTGTAAAAGTTAAAGAATATGTAAGCTGTACAATGCGTTCAAAATTTTCTTCTATGGGTACAAAGTTACTGCTTATGGAAGTATGTGAAGATGAAATTATTGTGATAATAATTTTGCAGTTCTGTTAAGGCTTTAGTGCGTTAAGCGTAGGTATTTTGTGGTATGATATTATAAGGATTTTACTATTTTTCTAGAGTTAGATTATCACTTTTATTATGGTGATTTCTTAACAAGAAATGTTCTTTTATCTCGTTTAATTTTTGATGCTGGTTACAATATTGAGCGAATCAAAAATTAATTCATAAAGCTTTTGACAATGCTCGTAAGGGGATATCTTTTTTCTTTCTATAGAGATATGCATTGATGGAATCAAAAAGACGAGAGTTATGATAAAGACATTTCATTATAGAAAAATTGCTCAAGATGGGTATGCACGTCGAGGCGAAATTATAACGGGGCGAGGATGTGTTCGTACACCCGCATTTATGCCTGTTGGGACGGCAGGAACCATTAAGGCTATGTATATGGATCAAATTCGTGATCTTGGTGCAGATATCATTTTGGGGAATACTTATCATTTAATGTTACGTCCAGGAGCTGAACGTGTTGCGCGTTTGGGAGGATTACATGAATTTTCACGCTGGAGCGGACCTATTTTAACCGATTCTGGTGGCTTTCAGGTTATGTCATTGGCGGGAATCCGTAAAATTACTGAACAAGGTGTGATTTTTCGTTCTTACATTAATGGAGCTTACTATGAAATGAGTCCAGAGCGTTCTATCGAAATTCAAGAACTTCTTGGTGCGGATATCCAGATGCAGTTGGATCAATGTATTGCATTACCCGCAACTGAAAAAGAAATGGAAGAAGCTATGGAACTTTCATTGCGGTGGGCGCTGCGTTGTAAAACAGCTTTTGGAGATCAGCCAGATAAAGCATTGTTTGGGATTGTTCAAGGGGGTGATAATATGAAACTGCGTGAACGTTCTGCTCAAGCATTAAAAGAAATAGATTTAAAAGGTTACGCTATTGGAGGGCTTGCTGTTGGTGAGCCGCAGAGTGTTATGACAGCAGTATTGGATACTACTTGTCCGATTTTACCAGAGGATAAACCACGCTATCTTATGGGAGTAGGGACACCTGATGATATTTTACAAAGTGTTGCTCGTGGTGTTGATATGTTTGATTGTGTTATGCCGACGCGTGCAGGACGTCATGGTTTAGCTTTTACCCGCTTTGGTAGAATTAATTTGCGTAATGCGCGTTATGCAGAAGATCCACTTCCTCTTGATCCACAGTCACTTTGTCCAGCAGCACATAATTATAGTTGTGCTTATTTGCATCATTTGATTAAATCTGGTGAATCTCTTGGGGGGATGTTGTTGACGTGGAATAATCTTTTTTATTATCAACAACTTATGCAGGGAATTCGTGATGCCATTGAGGAAGGCTGTTATGCTGATTTTTGCGCTGAAACGCGTGCTCTATGGGCACAAGGACGCTAAAATATTAATCGTAATATAGCACCTCATTTTTTTATTGAATTTATTCTCGCACTTACAAATTTAGCTAAAAATATGAAATTAGAAACATCTTCCAAAATTATAAAATTCCACTATCTTAAGATATAACAGTGCGGTTTTATAGGGTACATATTCTTTTCTAATTACTATATAAAACAGAAACTGTTACTCCGGTACGCGCTACCTGATCCGGAGAAAAACAGTTTTTCTGTTTCTGATGACTGTTTACAGCAACAATGTTAATGAGGCGTTAGCGAACTCTTAAAGAAGTATGAAAATTGTACTTTTATGAGCTACTTTGTGTTTTTTATTACTAAAGGTAAAGAATGGATTATATACAATCGAACAGATAAATTTTTAGAAAATTAAAATAAAACTAAAATAAAATTACAACATTTAAAATGTTATAATTTTATTTTTTAAGTTTTTATATATAAATATTCTTTAAAATAGATTTATGTAATATTATTTATATAATAAAAATATAGATATTATGTCATAATAAATTAAATATTAATCACGGTAATTGTCATGTTTATAAAACATCAATAAACATACTTATACAAAATTTATTATATTTGTTTTTTGCTTTGTTTATAGAATTTATCTGAAAATAATCATAATATATTTACGTGAATATTTTAATTTACAGATAGTGAGTTAGATATCTGATGCGATTCCTCTGTTAGATGAGGGAGGGGTAAAGATGTCTAAAAGAGGGTATTTAATAAATCTAGAAACCAAGCACTATTATCATGAGAATTTTTAAAAGACTCTATAATAATTTATAAGAATGGCCTAAAGTTGAAATTATAGCTTATCGATTTGGGGGATCTGTATTCAGGTAGCAAAATAAAGCAACAATAATTTGGGGGGAGAAGTTTTATCTTTGTATCAAGATAATGATGAGATATTGTTCACTTGTTTGAAATGCATTCTTCAGCAAATTTTAGAATTATTTATAGGGTATATTATATCGTTTTAAAATAAAGTTTTCACTGTAAATTTCAACGGCTAAAAAGAGGAGACAAAGTTTATTATCTGGTAGATTTGATAGAAATAGGTGAATACGTCTATGATCTTGAGGTTTTCAAAGATTTTCCATTAAAGAATCTTACTTAAAACTCCATAAAATGCTTTATATATCAAAATATTTCTAAAACTTTATTGGGGACTATTGGGCATGCGTATAACAATGTTTTGAATTTTTGTTTGTGTGTATTACAGATATTTACAGTTAAAACTCCTATTCAGAAGTGATGATATGAGGGATTCTTATCAACAAAAGGTTCTTGTATTGGGAATTGATTCGAGAATACGACGTTTAATAATTTTAGCTCTTGCCGTGGGCAGTTTTGCTATTGGTACTGCAGAGTTTGTTGCAATGGGGCTACTGCCAGAGATGGCACGAAGTTCCTATGTTGATATTCCTACCGCTGGTCAATATATTTCTGCTTATGCATTAGGAGTTGTGATTGGAGCACCTCTTTTAGCTGTGGCAACAGCTCAGGTATCACGCAAAACTGTTTTGATAGGCTTGATGCTTTTTTATGCTTTAGCAAATATTGCTAGTGCCTTTGTTTCTGATTTTAGCATATTAGTAGTATTACGCTTTCTCAGTGGACTTCCTCATGGAATCTATTTTGGACTTGCGGCTATGGTTGCCTCTTCAATGGTAGAAATGAAAGAACGTTCTAAAGCTGTTGGATATGTTATGCTTGGCTTAACAATTGCAACCGTTTTGGGAGCACCCAGTGCTACTTGGATTGGTCAACTTATTGGTTGGCAGATTGCTTTTGTCCTTGTGGGGATGATCGCTTTATTATGTTGTTTGCTTATTTGGAATTTTTTTCCTTGTGATTCAAGTTTTCCAAAAACGAATCCTTTGCAAGAAATGGGTGCATTAAAGCAAAAGCAGGTGTGGCTTCTTTTGTTGATGGTGTCGGTGGGAGCGTCAGGATTATTTTCTGTTTTCACTTATATCAAGCCAACATTAATGCATATTTCTGGTGTTTCACTTGAGTTGGTACCATTTATCATGCCGTTAGTTGGATTGGGTATGGTGGTAGGAAATCTCTTGGGGCCTAAATTGGCCGTTAAAATTGGTATTTCGCCGATGATATTTTTTTCTATGCTTTGGAGCGTATTTGTTTTTTTTCTTTTTTTCTTTTTATCCTATGCTCCGTTAACAGCGGCAATAGGATGCTTTTTTGTTGGAACTTCTTTTGCTGCTATGCCTTCTATACAAACAAAAATTATGGATGTTGCACTACAGGGACAGATTTTGGCAGGAGCATTAATGCAGTCTGCTTTTAATATTGCCAACGCTCTTGGTGCAGAATCTGGAGCATTAGTTTTAAAATTGGGCTATAGTTATGAATATACAGCTTTTTTAGGAAGTGTTCTAACTTTGTGTGGATTAATGGTTTTTTGCGTCTCATGGTATATGGAGAAGCATGCTTAATATTTTTCATTTTTTAAATGAAGAAGGAATTTTTATATTTATTTTTAGTTATTGGAATGTCCTGTTGGATTTTTCAATATGCAGTAAGAAATGCGCAGTGCTAATGGAATAGCAAGACAAAATAAAAGACCCATGAGCACTATAAGAAGAGTTTTTGCTGCTAAGATCATTCCTATTGTTCCTCCAGGATTAAAGAGGCCAGCAAGATTGGTGATGACTCCTGCTAGAGTTGCACTTAAGGCCGCTGAAAATAGTTGTACAGAGGTAAGGGATTCACTGGCACGGAGAGCATCTTCATCATTTGCACATTGTAAGATCCTTGTGAGCAAATGTGGCCATGCTATGCCCGCACTGATTCCAATAGAAAACAGTGCTAAGCAAATAATAAAAATATATTCAAGCGCGGAAACTTCTGTTGGGATGAGCCATAAAAGAATCACTATGCCTAACAGTTTTAATAGGGGCGAGTATACAATGATGTTGCGAATTTTTTTTGTGGAGACACCAGCACTTGAGATGGCTCCACATGTCCACCCTAGGCTCATAAGTGCTGCTATATAACCAGCAATAAGTGGAGCTTGCCCATGAAGCTCTTGAAGAAAAAGTGGAAAATAAAGTTCTATACTGTATACGACTGTTGTCATAACGAGTATCAATGCGTAAACAGAAAAGATTTCAGAAGAGAAAGAAAAGGATTTGCGGGGCAACATAGGATGAGGGGTAGATGATTCGATTTTTGCTAGAACAAAGAGAAGACTAAGTCCGATAACTAATCCGCAAATTTTTGCTATTGTAGACTCCATAGCCCCTCCAACAGAAATAATAAAAATCAATAAGGTGAGTGTGAAAAGCTGGAGAAGAGGAAGAGGGGGTGTTGGAACATCGTTTTCATTCTTTTTTGGTAAAAATTTAAAGGCGATGAGTGAGAAAAATATAGCTAATACGCCAATGATCAAAAAGGATGCTCGCCATAGCCCATAATATACAGAAAGCCCCCCGATTGCTGGTCCTAACAAGGTTGATATTCCCCACATTCCAGAGATAATACTTAATGCATGTGACCATAAAGATGGGCTGAAAACAATCCGTACCATGGAATAGGATAGGGATAACAAAGAACCACTTCCAAATCCTTGGATAAAGCGTCCTATTAAAAACAATGGCATAGATGAAGAAATGCTGCACATAAAAGTGCCTAGGGTGAAGATAAGTCCAGAAATAACATACGCATTGCGAGGACCTAATTTCCCTAATATTTTTGTTGCAAGTGAAGTACCCACGAGTGAAGCTGTAATAAAGACAGTAGCCACCCAAGAATAATATATTTCACTGCCAATATGATTCATAAGAGAGGGTAAAATAGTAATAACAATATAAACGTTGGTGGCGTGTAACACAACTCCACCTGTAAACGTTAAAAAGCAAAGACCATTTTTACCCAATAAAAGCGCAGACCAGCCCTGTTTTTTCACTGTTTTTTGCTATTTAATAAAAATCTATCCTCTTTTTACTTATAAGGTACTTCTTTGAATTTGCCAAGAGAAATTCAAAGCTCTGTTTAGAGCTTTGAATTTTAATTTAAGTAATAACTCAACTGCCCATTGCTTTTTTGAGATTCTCATCAATTTTATCGAGGAAACCTGTTGTAGAAAGCCACTTTTGTTTAGGCCCAATCAAAAGTGCGAGATCTTTGGTCATAAAACCTTCTTCGACGGTTTTAATACAAACTTCTTCCAATGTCGTGGAAAAGTTTTTTAACTTCTCATTGTTATCTAGTTTAGCACGGTGCGCTAGTCCACGCGTCCATGCAAAAATAGATGCAATAGAGTTCGTTGATGTTTCTTCATTCTTTTGATGCTGACGATAATGGCGTGTTACAGTGCCGTGTGCTGCCTCTGCTTCAACAATTTTGCCGTCAGGTGTCATGAGAACAGAAGTCATGAGACCCAGAGAACCAAAGCCTTGGGCAACAATATCAGATTGGACATCACCATCATAGTTTTTACATGCCCATACGTATCCACCTGACCACTTTAATGCAGAAGCAACCATATCATCAATAAGACGGTGTTCGTAATATAATTTACGGTTTTCAAATTCAGTTTTAAATTCCGTATCGAATATTTCTTGAAAGATATCTTTAAAACGACCATCGTAAGTTTTTAGAATGGTATTTTTTGTTGAAAGATAAACTGGAACATTCCGTTGTAGTCCATAATTAAAGGATGCGCGGGCAAAATCACGAATTGACTCATCAAGGTTATACATAGCCATGGCAACCCCTGCGCTTGGAGCATCAAAAACATCATGTTCAATAACTTGATTATCATCACCGACAAATTTAATACTTAATTTCCCTTTTCCTGGAAATTTAAAATCTGTTGCCTTGTATTGATCACCAAAAGCGTGACGTCCGATAATAATTGGCTTTGTCCAGTTAGGAACAAGGCGAGGGACATTTTTACAGATAATGGGTTCGCGAAAAATGACTCCTCCTAAAATATTGCGGATTGTGCCATTAGGTGATTTCCACATTTTTTTTAGGTTAAATTCTTTAACGCGTGCCTCATCAGGTGTGATGGTTGCGCATTTTATACCAACCCCATATTTTTTGATAGCATTGGCAGAATCGATAGTTACCTGATCATTGGTTGCATCACGATTTACGACGGAAAGATCATAATATTTTAGATCAATGTCGAGGTAGGGATGGATTAATTTATCTTTGATATATTTCCAGATGATGCGGGTCATCTCATCCCCATCAAGTTCAACAACGGGGTTTTCTACTTTGATCTTTACCATTAGAAATCCTTTTTCTTTTAAGCGATACTACTTGTATAACACTTTCAAGTTTATAATGAAAAGTAAAAACAAGGGAAAAAAGCATTCAAATATGAGCTTTTAGAATATATTATCAATAGAGTGTAAAATTTTGTTGGAGGGTTTAATTTTTGAAAAGAAGTGATGTGTTTGCAAATCTATAATTATTCTATGATTAATGAAGAATCTGTTTAATAGATAAGGTAGTTAGATCACCGGGGGACGGGGATTATGCATTTTTATTATCAGAGATTCCATTTAATAAGTTGATCGTATTCTGAATTATAGTTTCTTGATTTGTTGTGTTAGGTGAATAAGAAACTATTTTTATATTGCTATTTCAATTCTGAGCTTACGGTCTGTTTGTTTATAAAAAGTTTAATGTGATAACAAAGGCACTGTAATTAGAAATGCTTCATATAAAATGCGTTTGAGATAAACTTCAATTTTGAAGGTTGAAAAAAACGTATAAATGATGCCGGC
This sequence comes from Bartonella sp. AA2SXKL, assembly GCF_042197205.1. NCBI lineage: Bacteria > Pseudomonadati > Pseudomonadota > Alphaproteobacteria > Hyphomicrobiales > Bartonellaceae > Bartonella > Bartonella sp. AA2SXKL. The sequence continues at coordinate 48,315 of NZ_JBHIRN010000006.1, read as the reverse complement.
TGGTTTTAATTTAAAAATTAACAGCATACGCAAGAATATGACTTATAAAATTACCGTATCGCGAGCTAGAATCTTCTAATTCTTATGTTTTATCGATTCTTATTGTTATTAACTATGCGCAGTAAAGCACTATCCTCGAAATGCAACAAAGAAATTAATCACCTAATGATTCTTGTATCCTTTTTACGAAGAGATTCCTTTTAAAATCTTATTCCCTCATTTTTATTTATGCATCCCTCATTTTTAAAAACACAAATAAAATGAATATATTACACATAGAAAAAAGAAACATGGTACGCCCAAGGGGAATCGAACCCCTGTTTCCGCCGTGAAAGGGCGATGTCCTAACCGCTAGACGATGGGCGCAAACCAATGATGAGGCTTATAGAGAGGATCTTTTTACTTCGCAAGCCCTCTGTGTCATTTTTTTTGAAAAAAGTGTGTTTTATTGAATAATTTTTGAGCGATTTCTGTTTGGATTGTTTTTTTCAGTTTGAGGAGTAGGCAAAAATGATCAAAAACAGCATTTTTAATGTATTTATTTTTTGCATATTTTATCGTTTGTTATCTTTGCTCACCATATGAGAATATTATTTAACTTGCTTGAAAGAGCCTTTATACAGAAGACTTCTCATTTGAGCTTATCATAAAGCAAAAACTGTATAATTTATGAAGTAGAAAGACAATATTTATTACCAAATTAACAAATAATACCAATCATACAAAAGTTTTTTGAGGAACAAGCCACAGATTCCTTTCAGTTTAACAAAATATAAAAAGATTCTTTATAATAAAAATATTAAAGCAATTTTTACAGAATATATTAAAAAATAATTTTCTTATATTTACTTTTAAATGACTGTAAAATTTTTAAAATTAAAAACCATTCATTTGTTCTTTTACATATTGAGAAGTTCTTGATTTGAAAATGAATTAGCGTGGATAAAGGGTAAATTGAGTTTTTTGTCACTTCAATTCGCTAGTTTTGCAAAGAGGTGGTAATAAGTTGAGATAAAATATTCGAATTTTGCAAATTTATTCTCCATATTTATAATATTTCAGAATTATGGTGTACACATATCAAGTCTTGTTTTTTACTTTAATGTAAGGTTCTATTTTGATATATGAGTGCGTTAAGATTTTTGCATTAAAGATTTATAGTTAAAGCTATGGAATGGTAGGAAGGAATGTGTTATCATTTACTGATTTACTTTATTTTATTCATTCCCTTAATTTATCATATGAAAGAATGTTTTTTTTTCCATACTTGTTGATTTAGAAGAGATGTTTTTATTCTTTCTTACCAATTCTTCAATATTCTTTAACTGGTTATTGATTATTTTTTAGAACTTTTCTTTATGGAAACTTGCATTTATAAGTTTTACAGATTTTCATTCTGAATTAGATATTTTATAAAGATTCTGAAATCTTTGAAGACAATAAATATTATATTTTTAGGAATGTTGATTGAACAAGCGGGGATAATTCTATTAGAGAAAATGAAATGAATAGAGCAGGGTATTTCTTTTGTTTTTATGAACATAAGTACTTTTTGTGTTGATTGGCACATCATTTAAACGATTTTTCAATGAAGATAGGGATCAGTGGTTAGAATATGGCAGAAGCTTTAAAAGTTGGCGTTGCGGGACTTGGTACAGTTGGTACTTCAGTTATTCGAACTCTATTTGAAAAAGCGAATAGTTTAGCTTGTCAATGTGGGCGATTCATCAAAGTTGTTGCTGTTAGTGCGCGTGATAAAGGTCGCAATCGTGGAATTGATCTTAGTGGTATAAAATGGTTTGATTCACCTGTGGAGTTGGCTGCTTCTGATGAGATTGATGTTTTTGTAGAGTTAATTGGTGGTGAATTGGATGTGGTGTATACCGCTGTTAAGAGAGCGCTTGAGGCGGGACATCATGTTGTAACAGCCAATAAAGCTCTTCTTGCTCAACATGGCGTAGAGCTGGCTATAATTGCAGAAAAAAAAGGTGTTTTTCTTCATTTTGAAGCAGCTGTTGCAGGGGGAATTCCTGTCATCAAAGCGATGAGAGAATCACTTGTCAGTAATCGCATATCGCGAATTTATGGTATTCTCAATGGAACATGTAATTATATATTAACACGCATGTTTACGGAAGGTCTTTCATTTAAAGATTGTTTAGCAGATGCACAGAGACTTGGGTATGCTGAAGCAGATCCAAGTTTTGATATTGAGGGAAATGATACTGCTCATAAATTAGCTTTGTTGACAAGCTTGGCATTTGGAACTGCTGTTTCGTTAGATGATGTTTATGTTGAAGGAATTCATAATATTTCGCAAATTGATATTCGAGCAGCTGATGAATTGGGGTATCGGATTAAGCTTTTAGGGGTTGCATTAAAAACGGATTCTGGAATAGAGCAACGCGTTCATCCAACAATGGTACCAACATCCTCAATGATTGCACAGATAAATGGTGTAACCAATGCTCTTTCTATTCAAAGTGATTTATTAGGTGAATTACTGTTTTCTGGTCCTGGCGCCGGAGGAAAGGCAACAGCATCAGCCGTTATTGGTGATTTGGCTGATATAGCAAAAGCACGTTCTGGTTTTCAGTATGCACCTGTTTTAAGACGCCCAGCATTAGAACTTGCTCCTCATAAAAAAGCACGTATTTCGCATCATGCAGGTGGTTATTTTATTCGTTTAAATGTTCATGATCGTACTGGTGTTTTTGCCGCGGTCGCAAGGCATATGGCTGATAATCACATCTCATTGGAGTCGATTGTTCAAAGATCTTTTGTAGAAGATCAAATTGAAAAAACAATTATTTTAATTACGCATGAAACAACAGAGGTGAATGTACGACAGGCACTTGCAGAAATTGAAAAAGATGGACATCTTGTTGCAAAATCTCAATTTATTCGTATTGAACCTATGACAGAGAATTGATAACTTTCTTGATAATGACAAAAAGGAACGCTTGAGTTCTTTTATCTCTTGTGGAAAATTTTCATCTTTGCCAAAAAACTTTATTCTTAGTATTTAATAAGGACTCATATTTTTTCTGGTATTCATTCGGTAGGATTTTTTCATATGCCCACAACTCAGAAGATTTTAAATGGACTTGATCGTATTTTGACGCTTGAATTGGTACGTGTTACTGAACGTGCTGCTGTTGCTGCTGCACGCTGGCGCGGACATGGCGATGAAAAGGCAGCGGATCAAGCTGCTGTAGATGCAATGCGGCAGGAACTTAATCGATTGCCTATTGATGGTACAGTGGTGATTGGTGAAGGTGAGCGGGATGAAGCGCCTATGCTTTATATTGGAGAAAAAGTAGGTCTTCAAAGTGGATTGGCGATCGATATTGCACTTGATCCACTAGAGGGAACAACACTTTGTGCTAAAAATATTGCCAATTCTTTGGCAGTAGTTGCAATTGCTGAAAAGGGTAATCTCCTTTATGCCCCTGATGTTTATATGAACAAAATTGCTATTGGTCCTGGTTATCCAAAGGGAGTAGTCGATATAGATGCTTGTCCTACCGATAATATACATGCTCTTGCGAAGGCTAAAGGAGTGACTGTTAATCAGATTGTTGTTTGTATTATGGATAGACCTCGTCATGAAAAATTGGTTAATGAAGTACGAGCGACAGGGGCGTCGATTCGCTTGATTGGGGATGGAGATGTGGCTGCTGTTATTGATACAACTGATCCAGAAGAAACAGGTATTGATATCTATATGGGGATTGGTGGAGCACCTGAAGGTGTCTTAGCTTCTGCTGCTTTGCGCTGCATTGGAGGACAGATGCAAGGTCGTTTGCTGCTTGATACAGAAGAGAAAATTGCTCGTGCAGCTAAAATGGGGATTAGTGATCCCAATAAGGTTTATACAATGGAAGAAATGGCAAAGGGTGATGTTTTGTTTTCAGCAACAGGGGTGACAGATGGCAATATGCTTTCTGGTGTTAAATTTACATCTCGTTACATTCAAACGGAAACTCTCGTAATGCGCTCCCATACGGGTACAGTCCGTAATATTAAAGCAAAGCATAGAAATCATTCGAAATTTGATTAATGCTTTCTTTTTTGTCACTAAAAATAGAGGGAGTTTTCTAGGAAAAACGCTTCCATGAATCTACTTTCATGGAAGCGTTTATAGATATGAGAATACCTTAAATATTATGAGAGCTGGACAGAATGTACCCAGCCATTTTTATCTTCTATGTTCCCTTTTTGAATGCCAACCAATTGTGTACGAAGCTGCTTTGTAACTTCTCCAACTGTTTCATTTCCAATAATAAATTCTCCCCCTTTATATCTAAAACGACCAATTGATGTGACAACGGCAGCTGTACCACAAGCAAAGGCTTCTTTAAGGTGTCCACTCTTTGCATCTTCTTGAAGCGCTGCAAAAGAATAAGGACGCTCTTCTATTTTTAATCCCATTTGTTGAGCTAACCTTAAGATTGAATCACGGGTTATCCCTGGAAGGATAGTTCCATTAAGTGGGGGGGTTACAAGTGTATTATTGTTCATAATAAAGCAGACATTCATACCACCAAGTTCTTCAATCCATTTATGTTCAATCATATCAAGGAAGAGTACTTGGCTACAATTATTTTCAGTTGCAGTTTTTTGTGCCAGTAAGCTTGCTGCATAGTTTCCACCACATTTGGCAGCCCCTGTTCCTCTTGGACCGGCACGACTATAATCTGTTTCAATCCAGACGCTGACAGATTTTTCTTCTCCTTTGAAATAGGATTCAACTGGAGAGGCTATGACACAAAAAAGATATTCTTGAGAAGGGCGGACTCCCAAAAAGTTTTCATTGCCAAACATAAATGGACGGATATAGAGGCTAGCGTTGGGCTGATCAGAAACCCATTTTTGATCAATCTTTACTAATTGATGAACGGCATCCAGAAAAATATCTTTTGGCAATTCTGGCATAGCTAAACGTTGTGCTGATTCTATAAAGCGTTGTGCATTGGCATCAGGACGGAAGAGCAAGATGCGTCCATCTTTTGCACGATATGCTTTTAAACCCTCAAAAATTTCCTGTCCGTAATGTAAAACGGTACTTGCAGGGTTAATTTCTAAAGCTTTGTATTGAGAAATGACGGCATTGTGCCAGTCTTTGTCTTCAGTCCATTGAATAGTACACATGTGGTCTGTAAAAAATTGACCAAAACCGGGACTTTTTAAAATTTCTTCATATTTTTCTTCTGACAGAGGAGATGGGTGTTTTTCTATTTTAAAGGGAAGCGATGATATGGGAGATTTCATAAAAAACCTTTTGAGTATGTTTCATTTTTATTAATAAAAATAATGAAATATTTTGATTATAACTCTATTATTAACAAAACCTTTGTGTCAATGTTTTATTATAGAATACAAAGGGGTTTATTATAGAATTCAAAGGCTAGAGTAGGGTAGATATTTTAATTCTATCCTCGCTTCTTTTTCTCAACTTTATGAAGTAAACTGGAACTTTTGTTTATAATTATCGTTTTCTCACAATAAGTATCTGAATAATTGCATATATGCATATTTTCTAGAAATTTAAAGGTAAGGGAATTGAGAAAAGGAATCCACTATGATTGATAAAAATTATCACACATATGAAGAACGTATGGCCGCAGAAAGAAGAGGTCGTGAACAACCTGTTTCAATCGCTAAGGGTATTTTTGCTATTCTTCTTGCGATGGTTATTATCTGGTTTATTTTTGGTTTTTTAGGATCTTTTTTTGCAAAATCTCCTGAACATAGTTCGCGTTATAATACCCCAGAAACAAGCCAAAGTGTAACAACGCCCAAAAAAGATTTAAATTCGCTTCCTCCTGTACCTTATACCTATAAGGGTACGGAGTAATTTTTTCGTAAATATAATCTTTTAGATAGGGCGAAAATCGACGTAGATTAAGGAATAAAGTCAGCACAAAGACATAAAAAAGAGAGGAATGATTTTAATTTCTGAAGTTTTTGATAAGTAATTAAATGGTATGGAAATAAATAATGCAACGGTTGTTAAAACCGTTGCATTATTGGTTTAGCGTGTGATGAAGCAGCTTCCACCAGAACTTTTAATGGATTCACAAAGGATTATGGCTTCATTACGGTCTTGCGCTTGAAGCCGAACACGGTAATAAGTACCTTTTCCTGGTATAAAAGCGGATTGAATATTTAAAGAACGGGCACCGATAAGGAATCCAAATTTAGATTTCATATTTTTTAAAGAATTTCTAGCGAGCTCATACGTTGGTTGAGATGCAAGTTGTACGTAATAACTTTCTGAATTTTGTGCTGCGACTCTGTTTGGTGATATGGGGTGAGACGCGGCTGGTGTTTCAACTTGTGTATTTCTTTCTGCATGAGAAGGGATAGGGATAAATTTTTCTTCAATATTTGAGCTAGAATTATTTTCTGCGATTATTTTATCAATATTATTTTTGAGATCATGATCTCTTTCTTGGTCGTTTATATCAGAATCATGCGATGAAACAAGGGACGAATCTTGAAGTTCATTAGAAGTTTGATCAATGCTTTCTTCAGATTGAGCAGCAGTTTTGCTGTTTGTTTGATGCGCGGGGGCTAGTGTAACTGTACCATCTTGATTGACAATAACAGTTTGTACTTCTCGCATTGGAATAGTATGGTTTATGGCTTCTGTGACTGCATCTTCAACATCAGATTCATTTAAAGACGATGAGGAAACGTTTGAAGATTCTTCAGGGTTTAATTCTTTTAAATTTTCAGGTTGTTCAGAGTTATCAATAAGAAATTGTTGTGTATTTTCTTGTTTCTCATTTTGTTCAGTTGTTTGTTTATAGATATCTAAATTATGTGCAACATCATTTTTCGTTTCAGTTGTTTCTGGTTTGAATTTAAAAGGCGTATTATCAGCGTGGATAATGACCGTTTCTTCATTTTTTTGTGATGGCATAAAAAAATGAGAATAACCAGCAAACCCAAGTCCTATTAAAATAAGTATAAAAAAACCTTTAATGAAAGTTTTACCAAAAATAAAACTTTTAAAGGGAGGAGGAGCTGATGGATGCGTGGGAACCTCATCTGAGCTTGTGTATGATGAATTCTCGCTAAAAGAGGGAAAATTATATTCCATATTGGCAGAAGAAAAATAGTCGGAATTTTGTTCTTTAGAGTTTATATAAACACCTTCTTTTGAATTTTGTATAGACTGATGAAAAACTTCACTAAAAACCTCATTTTTCTGTTGTTTTTGAGAAAAATTATCCGTTGGGACATTCCCTACATTGAGTACATCAGCAAATTCTTCTTCTAAACCACCATTAGTTGGCACATCATATTCTGGCGCTTCGTACGGGACTTCTGGAACCATAATAGGACCAGTTTTTTCTACGATTTCCTCTGAAAATTTATAAGTATCAACATTGGGAGGGGGAGTATCTCTGTGCGTATAGTTATGGGCAAAAAAGCCATCCGTTTGTTTTGTATTTAAAGAGGGGGATGAGGAAAGAAACTCATCTAAATTATTTTCATTATATGAAATTTCTCTATTTGGGTTAGAGGCACCTTCGGCGTTATTGATGTATTGGGCTCGAGCCTCATCATATATCGGAACTTTTTCGCCATAAGTTTCTTGTTGTGAGGGGTTTTCTGCAAAAAAATGGGGATAATTGGTTGTATGATCTTCTTGTGAAGCCCCCTTTAAATAAGATTGTCTATCAACTGGTGGAGAATCTAAAGGTGAGGAGAAGGTACTTGTTGTTTGATTTCTTGCAGTGTTTTGTCTTTCTGACACAAGATTAGAAGATGAGAAAAACTCATTTTCCTCTGTAGAAGAGGAGACATCAGGATAATCCTTTTTAATCCAATTTTCTTGATCAGCTGAAATTTTATAGGGATGGTTTATAGGAGTGTCATAGAGGCTTTGATTGTCCTCATAAGTTTTTTGTATATTCGTAGTCTCAGGTTGTTGTGAATTTATTTGTGAAAAACGATTGGTTTGTTCAACATCTTCTGGCGTCTCTCTCTTATTTTCGTGCCTTTCAGATTTATCAAAAAAGAAATTTTCTGATTCTGATTGTGACATAAGATTACTTTTTTCAAGAAAAGGATCAGCACTGGTTGCTGTTTTTTTCTGTTGATGTGATTGATTTTTTGGGATTGGTAATGGAGAAAGCGCATCTAAAATTTGTTCTTCATCATGACTGCTAGGTGAAGAATATTTCTCTTCAGATAAATTATTTTGTTTTGAATGGTTGAAAGAAGCAGCTTGTGCAATATTTGAGGCTGTTGCGTTGCTGGTTGCATACAAGTCCCATTGTTTTTTTTGATCATCAAACGGTAAGTCATGTGCTAAATTATTTTCAAGTTCCTCTTCTAGAAAGGACAAATCAAAATCATCATCATGGGATGATATTTCGGGGTGAGATGTTGATCGATCTGTTTTTAAAGAAGATTGCTCATTTTGGTTTCCGCTTTGTTTGTGCGGATTAAAAATGCGCGTAAGCCTTTCTAAAGGATCATGGTGTTCATGATCGTGTTTTGTTTCGTGTAGATTTTTGCGATCGTTATCGCTCATAGCTTTTCTCACATGATGGTTTGCACTTACGTGCAATCAATGGTTGATTTTGATTTGTTATATTAAAATTATAAATTTTCCCCCTCTCATGCAAGGATACATGAAAAAGTTTATCAATAGAGTACCTATTGTATGTATTTATAGAACTTTTTCAACGCATTTCTATGGGTGCTTCGACTCCTATGATGGTAAGCCCTGATGATAAAATATTGATAACAGCTTGTATCAATCCTAATCTTGCAAAGGATAACTCTTTATCATCAGGTTGAATAAAGCGTAAATTGAGATTTTCACTCCCTTTATTCCAATGGGTGTGAAAGCTGGAGGCAAGGTCATAAAGGTAAAACGCTAATCGATGCGGTTCTTTATGAATTACGGCCTGTTCAATGATACGTGGATATTCAGAAAGTTTGCGTATTAACAATATTTCATGGTCATCTGTTAATCGATGAAGATGGGCAATCAATGTATTATTTGAAAAGCTTTTAATATGAAGCGCTTCTTGTGCTTGACGAAAGACTGAGTGACAACGTGCACTTGCATATTGTACGTAAAAGATGGGGTTATCTTTTGATTGTTCTGTTACTTTTGCAAAATCAAAATCAAGAGGTGCTTCACACTTACGGTATAGCATCATAAAACGCACAGGATCACGCCCAACCTCTTCGACAACATCCCGTAGAGTGACAAAAGATCCTGCTCTTTTTGACATGCGTACAGGATGACCGTTGCGAAAAAGTTTTACCAATTGACACAAGAAGACACTTAATTTAGCTTTACCCCCAGAAATTGCTTTTGCCATTGCCTCTAGCCGCTTTACATAGCCAGCATGGTCTGCGCCTAGAATATAAATCATTTCATCAAAATGACGATTAAATTTATCCCGAAAATAAGCAACATCAGCAGCAAAATAAGTGTAAGAACCGTCAGATTTGACTAAAACACGGTCTTGGTCATCACCGACATTTGTTGAACGGAACAAAGTTTGTTCGCTTGGTTCCCAGTCTTCTGTATTTTGTCCTTTGGGAGGGGGGAGTTTTCCTTTGTAGATATAACCATTTAAAGTGAGGTCGTTGATGGTGTTACGAATGGCGCGTGCATTATCTGCATAAAGCATTCGCTCAGAGAAAAAGATATCATGATAAATATTAAGAGCAGCCAAATCTTCGCGAATCATGGACATCATTGCATGAATTGCACGTTCTTTCACAAGAGATAAGGCTTCATCTTTATCCATCGTGAGGAGTTGGTCACCAAACTCTTGAGCAAGCGATTGACCCAATGGTATCAAGTATTCTCCAGGATAGAGTCCTTCTGGAATTTCATTAATTTTTTGCCCAAGTGCTTCACGATAGCGCAATAGTACCGAATGGGCGAGGACTTCGATTTGTTGACCCGCATCATTGATATAATACTCTTTTGTAATGTTATAGCCCGTAAATTGTAGCAAATTGGAGAGAACATCCCCAACAACCGCTCCGCGGCAATGTCCTACATGCATTGGTCCAGTGGGATTTGCTGAGACATATTCAACATTGACGCATTTTCCTTGTCCCATTGGAATACGACCATAAGAAGTGCCTAATTCAAGCATAGATTTTATAGCATCTTGCCAAAATAATTTTGTAAGCTTTATGTTTATAAAACCAGGACCGGCAACATCTATATTTTCGATAGAGGAATCATTTTTAAGAAGTTCTATGATTTTATCTGCAAGTGCACGTGGATTGATTCCAATAGATTTTGCAAGCACCATAGCAGCATTGGTTGATAAATGACCATGGGAGGAATCACGCGGAGGATCAACAGTGATTTTTGATAAATCTAGAGCTTCTCCATTTTTTCCTTTTATATCAGATAATTCAATTGATCTCTTAATTTTTTTTTCGAAGTTTTTAAAGATATTCATATTTAGCTTCCATGATGATGCCAAAAGCCATTAAACGAAATTATCTGTATGGTCAAATAAACGCTGATATTCACGTAGAGCGTAGTGATCCGTCATGCCTGAAAGAAAGTCAGCAATCAAACGTGCTAACTCTTGATTTTTTAAGTGCACTGTTTTGCTCTGCCAACTTTCAGGCATTGTATTTGGATTTTCATAATAACAATTGAATAATTTTTGTACAATGCATTTTGCTGCATTGCGACGACTAAGAACTTGTTCATGGTAGTAAAGATTTTTAAATAAAAAGTTTTTTAGTTCTTTTTCATAAACGGTCATTGTCGGTGAAAAGGTGACAATAGTTTGTTTTGCTTGGTGAATATCGTTTATGCTTGTTGGTTTGATGCGTGCTAAATTTTTTTGTGACTGTTTGATAACATCTTCAACCATGGTTGTTATTTGTCTTCGTACAAGCGTGTAACCGCGACGCGTTTGGTCGAGGTGGGGATGCTCATCTGTTATATCTTTTAATATTGCTGCTGTTAGTGAAACATGTTCAAATTGATCGAGTGTTAAAAATTGCGAACGTAGACCATCATCAATATCATGCGCATTGTATGCGATATCATCTGCAATAGCAGCACATTGCGCTTCTAGCCCTGCAAAACAATCGAGTGCAAGGTCTTGCTTTGCATTGTATTGTAAAATATCGATAGGAACCTCCTTATTCTTTGCGTGAGGACCTAAAAGGGGACCATTATGCTTTACAAGTCCTTCGAGGGTTTCCCATGTAAGGTTAAGTCCATCAAAATTTGCATAGCGCTGTTCTAGTTTTGTTACAATGCGTAATGCTTGTGCATTATGATCAAAGCCGCCATAATGTACCATGGCTTCATTAAGAGCATCTTCTCCTGCATGGCCAAAGGGTGTGTGTCCAAAGTCGTGAACGAGGGCAATGGCTTCGGCAAGGTCTTCATCAAGACACAGGGCACGGGCTAATGTTCTTGCAATTTGAGAAACCTCTATGGAATGGGTTAGGCGAGTACGGTAATGATCGCTTTCATCAGCAATAAACACTTGCGTTTTATGTTTAAGACGTCGAAATGCATTAGAATGGATAATACGATCTCTATCTCGTTGAAAAGGTGAGCGTGTGGTGCTCATCGTTTCATGGTATAATCGACCACGGCTTGTTTGTGGATGAGCACTGTATACTGCTCGAGATTGGTAATTGAAGTCGATATTTCCTATATCCATTGCAAGCTGTCTATTATCATCTTAAAATTGAGAGTGGTTTATGACAAATAAACTGCTCTTTGAGTGTAGGATACTCTTTCTTGATGGTTTAATGCAAGGATATATAAAATGAATGTGAAAATTTCAGATGTTGCTGCCAAAAAAATTGCACAGATACTTTTGCGTGAACCCGATAAAATAGCATTACGTATTTCTGTTGAAGGTGGTGGGTGTTCTGGTTTTTCTTATAAATATGACTTGGTTTCTGAAATGTGTGAAGATGACCTCGTTCTCAAAAAAGACGGGGCAGTTGTGTTTATTGATTTACTATCACTTCCTTTTATGGAAGGAGCTGAGATTGATTTTGTTGATGATCTTATGGGGCAGTCTTTTCAAGTCCACAATCCCAATGCTGTTTCATCATGTGGTTGTGGTGTAAGTTTCTCAATTTAAAATGATGGCTGTGTGATATTGTTTCTTGAAAAAAAGATCATGTTGGTCAACAATGCAAAAATGGGTATTCTTATAAAAATAGTGCACCGATGTGTATGGTTGTGCGTGGCGCTTTCTTTATTGACTTGGAGCCACTGTGCTTTTTCTGAAGCAGGAGAAGGGCAAGATCAGCAGCAGAGACAATCAAGGAGTTTTATTGTAAAGACTCAAAAGCAGGAGAACGAAAACTTAGCATCTCAAACACAACTCATTTTGAATGCTCGATTAACAAATAGTCATCCGGATATTGAAAAAGGGCTTGTCTGGCGGGTTTATGCTCCTATTCTAGGGATTGATAATAAGTTACCATTAGTGGCAACCTATAAGGGGGGAAGTGCACGTTTTGATCTCGAACCAGGAAATTATCTTGTTCATGTCTCATTTGGTCATATGAGTGCTGTGCGCCATATTCGTTTAGAAAATGGGCAGAGTCTTGTAAAAAACTTTAATCTTGAGGCTGGTGGTGTCATTTTAAATGCAACACTGCTCAATGGCGTAATGAATGAAAAGGAACTCCGTTTTACCATTTATGAGGATGAAAAAGAAAATGATGATACGGGAGTAATTATATCAAATGTTAAACCCCAATCAGTTGTGCGTTTAAAAGCTGGCCGCTACCATGTTGCTTCCCATTATGGTTCTATTAATGCGACGGCTCGTTCGGATATTCAAGTGGATGCGGGTAAAATAACAGAAGTTACTCTTGAACATCAGGCCGCTCAGATTGTCTTAAAGCTGGTGCGACAAGAAAGAGGAGAAGCGCTTGCAGATACAAGTTGGTCTCTTGCCAATGATTCTGGTGATATCGTTTATGAAACAGTAGGTGCGTATGTTTCACTCGTGTTAGCGGAGGGAGAGTATATTGCAATTGCTAAAAATAAAGATAAAATCTATCAAAAAGTTTTTTCAGTCGTTTCTGGTCATGATGAAGATATAAGTGTGATAGCGAATGAAGAAAATATGCAGCGAGTTGATGAAGATGTGGATTGATTGTTGTTCATGGGGGGTAAACTATGATGAAAGACGGGGTATGAATTTTGATTGAAATTTCAACAGTTGGTGTGTTTTTTGCTGGGGCACTCTCTTTTTTGTCACCATGCGTTTTGCCGTTAGTTCCTCCTTATTTGTGCTATATGGCAGGGGTTGGTATTGATGATTTTCGTTCAGAAAAGCCTGATGAGAAAGTCTTTATCCGGTGGGCTTTATTATCTTCTGTTATTGCTTTTGTTCTTGGGTTTACGACTGTTTTTGTTGCTTTAGGTGCCAGTGCTAGTACAATTGGGAAATTCATCGGTTATTATCGTGATTGGTTTGCTCTTGCTGCTGGAATTGTCATTATTATTTTTGGTTTAAATTTTTTGGGGATTTTCAAAATCGCTTTTTTATTTCGTGAAGCGCGTTTTCAGACCAAAAAAACACCTGCTGGTCCTTTAGGCGCGTATATTATCGGTTTAGCTTTTGCTTTTGGTTGGACACCGTGTATTGGCCCTATTTTAGGTCCTATTATAACGCTTGCTGGAACAAAAGAAACTGTGGGAGAGGGAGCTGTTCTCTTAGCGGTTTATGCATTAGGTCTTGCTATTCCTTTTATGTTAGCAGCTTTATTTTCGAGCAGTTTTATGCGATTTTTAGGAGCTTTTCGTATTCATTTAGGAAAAGTTGAAAAAATTATTGGTGTTTTTCTTATTCTTACAGGGATTTTGTTTTTAACAGGTTCTATGCAGGATCTTTCATTTTGGCTTTTAGAACATTATCCTTCGTTGGGTTATATTGAAGATATTCGTTGGCACAATATTATGAATTTTTTTGGATTTTCTCGTTAGTCTTATGTGTTTTTATGGTTAGAAGTTGTCTTTCTATTGTTCTTGCCGCAGGTGAGGGGACGCGCATGAAATCGTCTCTGCCTAAGGTACTTCATAAAATTGCTGGATTGCCTCTTATATGCCATGTTCTAAAACAAATAGAATTGGCAGGCTCTTCACAATTAGCAGTTGTTGTGGGATTTGGTGCTAAGGAGGTTATGCACGTTGTTCAGTCATTTGTAAAAGATGTAATGATTTTTGAACAAAAAGAGCGTTTAGGAACAGCTCATGCTGTTTTGTCTGCTCGTTCAGCTTTGCAAAAGGAAGTGGATGATGTTCTCATTGTTTTTGGGGATACTCCTCTCATTCAGCAAGATTCATTGCACCAAATGCGTGCACAGCTTGCTGATGGAGCAGATGTTGTTTTTGCAGGTTTTCATACCAAAAATCCAACAGGTTATGGGCGTCTTCTCGAGAAAAATGGTCAATTGATTGCAATTGTAGAAGAAAAAGACGCTAGCGATGAAGAAAAAAAGATTTCTTTTTGTAACGGTGGAATACTCGCTATGCGTGGAAAACATGCACTTTCTCTTTTAGAGAAAGTTGGTAATAACAATGTGAAAAAAGAATATTACTTAACAGATATTGCTTCTCTTGCAACACGCAAAGGATTAGATGTACGTGTTGTTGAAGTTCCTTTTGAAGATATTGTAGGAATTAACAATGGTCTTGAGCTTTCTGAGGCTGATTCTTTGTGGCAAAAACGTAAAGCGCGCGATTTAATGTTATCGGGTGTTACACTCTTAAAGCCAGAAACACTCTATTTTTCTTATGATACAGAAATTGAACCAGGAGTGGTGATAGAACCAAATGTTTATTTTGGGTTAAGCGTAAAAGTACAATCTGGTGCGGTTATTCATGCATTTAGTTATCTCGAAGGTGCTGTGGTTGGTAGAGATGCACAGATTGGTCCCTATGCACGTTTGCGTCCTGGAACAGAGTTGGCTAAGTCCGTAAAGATTGGAAATTTTTGTGAAGTCAAACAAGCTAAGGTAGGAGAATCTTCTAAAATCAATCATTTAAGTTATATTGGTGATGCCGAAATTGGTGCACATACCAATATTGGAGCCGGTACGATTACTTGCAATTATGATGGATTTAACAAATATAAAACCATGATTGGTGATCATGCTTTTGTTGGGTCTAATACGGCACTTGTTTCCCCATTGGTAATAGGGGATGGCTCTTATGTTGCTTCAGGAAGTGTTATTACTGAAAATATTCCTATGAACAGTATGGCTTTTGGGCGTGCACGACAGGTTATAAAAGAGGGCTATGCGACAAAATTTCGAGAGCGTTTGTTAGAAAACAAACAGAAAAAATGATTATTTTCAGCTTATTCTTTTGTTTCGTGTTAATCTAACGATGGATGGAAGATTTATTCTTAAAGATTGCCGTATTCCATGTTTGAATTATTTTTATTATTTATAGTTTTAAATAAAGGCTGTTGGATTGTTTTGTAAAATTTGAATCTTAAGATGTGGGTTGGAGCTTTTTAATGTGTGGAATTATTGGAGTTCTTGGAAAGAGGTGTGTTACGTCCTCTTTGGTTGAGGGGTTAAAACGTCTTGAATATAGAGGGTATGATTCATCTGGGGTGGCAACGGTCCATAATGGGCATCTTTATCGTGTACGTGCTGAGGGGAAGCTTGTTCATTTAGAAGAAAAATTAAAAAAAACACCTCTGGAGGGAAGTTTAGGGATTGGTCATACCCGTTGGGCTACGCATGGAATTGCTGTTGAACGCAATGCGCATCCCCATGTGACTGAAAAGCTTGCGATTGTTCATAATGGTATTATTGAAAATTTTGTAGAACTGCAAAAGGAACTCATAGAGGATGGTTGTATCTTTGAAACAGAGACGGATACGGAAGTTATTGCACATTTAATAACGCGTGCATTAAAAGATGGTCTTTCTCCGCAAGAAGCCATACGTACCAGTTGGAAAAGGCTGCAGGGGGCTTTTGCTATTGCTCTTATTTTCGAAGGTGAAGATAACCTTATGATTGCGGCTTGTTCTGGTCCACCTCTGGCAATTGGTTATGGAAAAGATGAATTTTTTGTGGGGTCAGATGCCATAGCTTTGGCACCATTCGTTGATTATATTAGCTATATGGAAGATGGAGATTGGGCTGTTCTCACACGGGAAGGTGTTACAATTTATGATGCTAACAACCAACCGGTAAAACGTCCTGTGACGACATTACTCGAAGGGGCTTTATTGATTTCTAAGGGTAATCATCGTCATTTTATGCACAAGGAAATGTTTGAACAACCTGAAGTGATTTCTCATAATTTGGCGCATTATCTTGACCTTGGAAATTATGCGGTTCGACCGCTTGAGAATTTGATTGATTGGAAAAATATTCATCGGCTTCTTTTTGCGAGTTGTGGAACGGCATATTATTCAACCTTAGTTGCGCGCTATTGGTTTGAGAAATTTGCCGCTTTAAGTGTTGATAATGATGTTGCTTCCGAGTTTCGTTATCGTGAACCTCCTATAACGTCTGATGTGTTATCGCTGTTTGTTTCTCAATCTGGTGAGACAGCTGATACATTGGCTTCTTTGCGTTATTGTCGTGAGCGGGGTGTAAAAACAGCAACAATTGTGAATGTAGAGCAATCAACAATGGCAAGGGAGGCTGATTTTATTCTCCCAACACTTGCCGGACCGGAAATAGGTGTTGCTTCAACAAAAGCTTTTACCTGTCAATTGGCAACGCTTGCTTCACTCGCTCTTAGTGCGGCTAAACAACGTGGCTATCTCTCGGCTCAAATAGAAAAGCAACTGGTTCAACAGTTGGCAGAAGTTCCACGTATTTTAAATGAGGTCTTAAAATTAGAGAGAAAAATTGAATGTATTTGTCGTGATTTGGTGAATGCAAAAAGTGTTCTTTATCTGGGACGTGGAACTTCTTATCCGATTGCTTTGGAGGGAGCTCTTAAACTGAAAGAGCTTTCTTATATTCATGCTGAAGGTTATGCGGCAGGTGAATTAAAGCATGGACCAATTGCTCTGGTGGATGAGACAATACCCGTTATTGTTGTTGCACCTTATGATCGGTGGTTTGAAAAAACTTTTTCTAATATGCAAGAAGTGGTAGCGCGTAATGGTCGTATTATTTTAATAACCGATAAAAAGGGAGCAGAAGTAGCTTGTCTTAAGACTTTATCAACGATCACTTTGCCAGATGTTCCAGAATTTATTTCTCCTATTATTTATGCACTCCCTGTTCAGTTAATCGCTTATCATACAGCTGTTTTATTAGGAACAGATGTTGATCAACCCCGTAATTTAGCAAAATCAGTCACGGTTGAATAAAAGTATATTTCTGAATCTTTTGGAGAATAATCAAGTGTAAGAAATTGATTTATAATGAAACTTATTTTTTCATTTTTCTCTGTTGAACGAGAATACTGAAGAAAGGTTTTTTATTCCTAAATCCTTTACGATAAAACAAAAAATACTTTCTTACCTATCAAAAAATAGATCAGTTATGTGAATATAATGGTAAAAAAAGACGCAATATTGCTTCTACTGTTTTAATGCAGTTGATTTGTTATTCGTTCATGAAGCATAAAGATGGTAAGAGACTGCGTAGATCATTTATGGGTAATTCTAAGAGAAAATCATATTTGAACAGAGAGGTATTTAAGTTTTTTATTAGAGGGTTTTTGTTATCCTGCTCGTAAGAGGCGTGCAGCATCGTTGTGTCCGAAAAGATAAAGGAGCAACCGTAAAGCTTGTCCTTGCTCAGAAGAAAGATGAGGATCGCGTTGTAAAAATAAACGAGCATCTTTTCTTGCCATTGACAAAAGATCGCTATGAACTGCAAGGTTTGCTATATGAAATTCAGGGACTCCGGATTGTTTTGTACCTAAAAGTTCTCCTTCGCCTCGTAGGCGCCAATCTTCTTCAGCAATTTCAAAACCATCTTCTGTATTGCGGATAATATTAAGGCGTGTTGCTGCTGTTTTAGTCAGTGGATCTTTATAGAGCAAAATGCAGGAAGATTTTTTATCGCCTCGTCCTACACGTCCACGTAATTGGTGCAATTGTGAAAGGCCAAAATGTTCCGCGTGTTCGATGATAATGATCGAAGCATCTGGAATATCTACTCCCACTTCAATGACGGTGGTTGCAACTAAAATACGTGTATTTCCACATTTAAAAGATGCCATAGCGGCTTCTTTTTCTGCTGTAGACATTTTTCCATGGATCATACCAACGTGTGCTCCAAAGCGCTCATGGAGAAATGCAAAGCGGTTTTCAATTGAAGTGAGATCAAGAGCTGTCGATTCCTCTACTAAAGGACAAATCCAATAGAGCTTTTCTCCTTTTTCTAATGCAATTGCGATTCTCGCTATAAGCTCATGAAGACGTTTCAAAGAAAGCGTTGCTGTTGTAATGGGTTGTCGTCCCATTGGTTTTTCGGTAATTTTAGAGACATCCATATCACCAAAAGCTGTTAAGACAAGTGTGCGCGGAATGGGCGTGGCGGTCATAACCAGCATATCAGCTTTATTGCCTTTTTCTGTAAGAGCGATACGTTGATGGACACCAAAACGGTGTTGTTCATCGATAATGGTTAAAGCGAGATTATTATAAGTAACGCTGTTTTGTATGAGAGCATGAGTTCCGATAACAATAGAAACTTGACCTGACAGAATATCATTCACGATATTTGTCCGCAATTTTCCTTTTTCTCGTCCTGTTAAAAGCGTTGTTTGTAATCCGACCTTTTCGGCAAGAGGAGCGATGGTGGCAAAATGTTGCCTAGCAAGCACTTCAGTTGGTGCCATTAAAGCTGATTGTCCTGAATTTTCAGCAATTTGTGCCATTGCCATCAATGCAACAACAGTTTTTCCTGCGCCTACATCACCTTGAAGTAGTCTTAGCATCGGTTCTGGTGAAGCAAGATCATTTGCGATATCTTCTACTGCTTTTTTTTGTCCGGTTGTGAGTTGAAAGGGGAGGATATTGAGTAATTTTTTAGTATAAATTCCTGTTGATGGTCGAGAAGTGCCAACAAGAGATTTAGTTTTCAAACGCACGAGTCCTAGTGCCAATTGACAAGCGAGCAATTCATCATAGGCAAGACGTTTGCGTGCTGTACTTTCTAAGGATAGATCATTGGGGTTAATGGGTGCATGGATACGGCGTAAAGCAACGGAAAAAGAAGGAAAATTTTGCTGCTTTTTTACATTTTCATCTATCCATTCTGGTAGAAGAGGAATAAAATCAAGAGCGTTTTGTATGGCGCGTCTTAGTGTCTTTACAGTTAGTCCGGCAGTAGAGGGATAGACAGGTTCGATCAGAGGTATCTGATTTGATTGTTCGCTTGGGGCAATATAGTCTGGATGCGCCATTGAAAGCTGTCCATTAAACCATTCAACTTTTCCTGATATAATGACTTTTTTTCCTTCGGGGAGTTGTTTTTTTAGCCAAAGAGGTTGAGCATGAAAAAAGACTAAATTTATTTTTCCTGTGTGATCATGGGCAATAACACGATAGGGAATTCGGTTGTGACCACGGGGTGGTGGTTGATGTTGATCGATGATAATTTCGAGCGTAACAGTATCTCCTTCTTTTGCAGAAGCAATGTTGGGACGCATTCTGCGGTCTATAACGGAATGGGGCATTAATTGAAGAAGGTCAATAAGGGTTGCTTCGCGTTGTGTGGGATTAACATCTAAGAGTTTGGTCAATAAACCATAGACTTTAGGTGTAATACCAGAAAGAGTTCGGATAGAATTAAAAAGTGGGGTAAGAAGACTTGGAGGCATGAGCAAATTTAACCTGCCCTTTTTGTTTTTTCTAGACCTTTAGAAGAGCTTTTTGGGGATAAAGTCATAAAGACAAGGTTGCTTTATTTACACATTGAACTTTAGGAAGAGAAATTAATATTTAAAGAAAAATACAATTAAATGGTCAAAAATTAAAGTACTTAGATGAGGTATATTGTTTTTCTTTTTATTTTAGGTGTTTATTTGCTGTGAATAGAAGCATTTTCTTGATAGAACTCTCTTATAAATATTAATAAAATTGGGATATTGCTCCTATGTAGGATGATGAATTTATAGCTTTAAAGTTTGATGATGAACAGAAGTTTTTTCTTTTATAAGGGGTGCTGTTTAGCATTTATTTTGTAGTGGGAAATTGTGAGAGTGGTAAAAAATAAAATGCAAATGCAAGAGAACAAAAATTCTCTTCCTCGCTTTATTCATTTGAGAGTGCATTCAGCTTATTCCTTGCTCGAAGGGGCTTTAAAAATCCCCCAAATTATTCAACAGACGATTTTAGATCATGCACCAGCGGTTGCTATTACCGATACCAATAATTTATTTGGTGCTTTGGAATTTTCACAGCATTGTCTTTCTCATGGGGTCCAACCTATTATTGGTTGTCAGCTTACTGTTGATTTTTGTGATGAAAATGATCATTCACGTTTGGCTAAATGGCGTAATCCTTCTGATTTTTGCTCTATTGTTCTTTTGGCTGCTAGCGAAACCGGTTATGCTCATTTGGTTCGTCTTGTGAGCCGTGCTTATCTTGATAAGTGTGATACTGATCCTCCTCATATTAAAGCTGATTGGTTGTCAGAACACAGTGAAGGCATAATCGCTTTAACGGGTGGAAAGGGAGGACCTATTAATCTTTCTTTGGCAGAAGAGAAAAAAGAACATGCTGTTGAGCGCTTAATTTATTTGAAAAAATCTTTTGCTGATCGTCTTTATGTGGAGTTACAACGGCATGGCTCTTATGACCGGAGAGTAGAAGCTGATCTTATTGAATTGGCTTATGCGCATGAAATTCCTCTTGTAGCAACGAATGAAGCTTTTTTTCTGCAAAGAGAAGGGTATGAAGCGCATGATGCGCTGATGGCTGTTTCAGAAGGACAAATTGTCTCTAATCCAGATCGCAAACGTGTGACACCAGATCATTATTTGAAGTCACAAGATGAAATGGTTACACTGTTTTCTGATCTTCCAGAAGCTTTGGAAAATAGTGTTGAAATTGCATTGCGTTGTCATATTGCCTCGCCTCTTCGAAAACCGATATTGCCTCGTTTTATAGAACAATCTGTTAATTCAGAAACTACTTTAGAAATAGAAGATAGTGAGTTATTAAATCAGGCTAAAGATGGTTTGAAGATTCGGCTTGAAACAATAGGGTTGGCTGAAGGGTATACGATTGCAGATTATGAACAGCGGCTTGATTATGAAATTTCAGTTATTACGCGTATGCAATTTTCTGGATATTTTCTTATCGTTTCAGATTTCATAAAATGGGCAAAGGTTCATGACATTCCCGTTGGACCAGGCCGGGGTTCTGGTGCTGGTTCACTTGTTGCTTATGCATTGACGATTACTGATGTGGATCCCTTGCGGTTTTCTCTTCTCTTTGAACGTTTTCTGAATCCAGATCGTGTTTCGATGCCAGATTTTGATATCGACTTTTGTCAAGAGCGGCGCGAAGAAGTTATTCAATATGTTCAAAAAAAATATGGACGTGATCAAGTTGCTCAAATTATTACTTTTGGTAAGTTACAGGCACGTGCAGTTTTGCGTGATGTGGGGCGTGTTTTAGAAGTTCCTTATCGTCAGGTGGATTATCTTACAAAATTAATTCCTGCCACCCCAGGAAGTCAGGTAGAATTAGCAGATGCTATTAAGGATGAACCTAAATTTGAAGAAGAAAAGAAAAAAGATCCCGTTGTTGGACGCGCATTAGATATAGCGCTTCAGTTGGAGGGACTTTATCGTCATGCTTCAACTCATGCTGCTGGGATTGTTATCGGAGATCGTCCACTTTGGGAGCTTGTCCCGATGTATCGTGATCCTCGTTCTGATATGCCTGTTACACAATTTAACATGAAATATGTTGAACAAGCGGGGCTGGTAAAATTTGATTTTCTTGGATTAAAAACGCTTACTGTTTTGAAAATGGCAGTCGATTTTGTTGCCAGAAAGGGGATTAAAATAGATTTATCAAATATTCCTCTGAATGATGAAGCAACCTACGCTATGATGGCACGTGGTGAAACGGTTGGCGTGTTTCAGGTGGAAAGTTCTGGTATGCGCAAGGCGTTGATTGGAATGAAGCCAGACCGTATTGAAGATATTATTGCGCTGGTTGCACTTTATCGTCCAGGTCCAATGGAGAATATTCCAACCTATAATGCACGCAAACATGGGGAAGAGGAAATTGCTTCTATTCATCCTAAAATAGATCATCTGATCAAAGAAACACAAGGTGTTATTGTTTATCAAGAACAGGTGATGCAGATTGCTCAGGTGCTTGCTGGCTATTCGCTTGGGGAAGCCGATTTATTACGTCGTGCTATGGGGAAAAAAATTCATGCTGAAATGCAAAAACAGCGTACGCGTTTTGTCAATGGAGCTGTTGCAGGTGGCGTGGATAAAGATCAAGCTGATATTATCTTTGATCTTTTAGCGAAATTTGCCGATTATGGTTTTAATAAATCGCACGCTGCTGCTTATGCAATTGTTTCTTACCAAACGGCTTATATGAAAGCAAACTATCCCGTTGAGTTTTTAGCTGCTTCAATGACATATGATATGACGAATACAGATAAGCTCAATGATTTTCGGCGTGAAGCATTAAGGTTGGGTATTGAAGTTATTGCACCTTCTATACAAACATCTCATCGTGTTTTTGAGGTTGGTGATAATTGTATTTATTATTCTCTTGCTGCCATTAAAGGTGTGGGAGAAACTGTTGTAGATCATATTGTTTCTTGTCGTGGGAGTAAGATTTTTAAGGATTTGGAAGATTTTTGTGCGCGTGTTGATCCTCGTATTGTTAATAAGCGTGCGATGGAAAGTTTAGTTTGTGCTGGTGCTTTTGATTGTTTTAACATTGCACGTGAGGTTTTATTAGCCAATCTTGGAACCCTTCATGCGCGTGCACTTCGTATTCTCGATGACAATTCTAGCGGGCAGGTTGATATATTTGGAATGGCAGGCGGATTAAAAGAACCATTGATTTTATCGCAAACAACCCCTTGGTTGCCGGCTGAGAAACTTTATCGAGAATTTCAAGCTATAGGTTTTTACTTTTCTGCGCATCCTTTGGAGGAGTATCAAGCTATTCTGAACAAAAAACGCATTCAGACTTGGGGTAATTTTGCCAATGCCGTTAAAGGGGGAGCAACGGCTGCAC
The DNA here is from genome assembly GCF_042197205.1 of Bartonella sp. AA2SXKL. Taxonomy (NCBI): domain Bacteria; kingdom Pseudomonadati; phylum Pseudomonadota; class Alphaproteobacteria; order Hyphomicrobiales; family Bartonellaceae; genus Bartonella; species Bartonella sp. AA2SXKL. The sequence continues at coordinate 25,099 of NZ_JBHIRN010000006.1, read as the reverse complement.
GGCTTGCTGGAACTGTTGTGGCAAAAAACGTGCGCAAAACAAAATCTGGTAAAAAAATGGGAATTATTCATTTTTCTGATACAAGTGGACAATATGAAGCAGTTCTCTTTTCTGAGGCACTCTCGGATTATGAAGAGATGCTAGAACTCGGAAAATCTTTTATTATTACGGTGAGCGCAGAAAATCGTTCTGAAGGAGTTAGTTTGCGAATTGAAACAATTCAGTCTTTGGAAAATGAATCATTACAACAGCATAAAATGATGCGTCTCTTTATAAAAACAGTTGATATGCTTCCACAAATTGAACAAAATTTAAATCTTGGGGGGAATGGAGAGGTTGGGCTTATTTTAATTCAAGAGGATGGATTGCGAGAAGTCGAAATTGCGCTTCCTAAGCGATATAAGGTAAATTCACATGTCGCAAATGCTATGAAATTAATTCAGGGTGTTGTTGATGTAGAATTGAGTTAAAGAAAGATTAATGTAGTTTGACACTAGGTTTTATACTAAGTGGGAAAAGGTGGGATTAGGTAGGAATACGTGATAATTTGTTGTTTTTATGTATAAAATTTAGCATTAAAAGCGCGTTTTGTCAAAATAGATTTTGACACCTAAAATTGTAAAAAAGAGCTAAAAAGAGCGAAAATCAGAAAAAAGTGCATTTTCATGGTAAAAATGAGAGAAGGCTTTGAAAGGTCTGTGAAAACCCTGTGAAAAATTTTGAAAAGTCTGTGAAAGCCCAGAAAACCGCCTTTGAAGACCCTGTGAAAAAAAATTCGGTAAATTGTGAAGCTCACTCCGAAATTAGCCAAAAATAACCAAAAAAGCAAAAAAGATTTCCATATATAAGTGGAAATCTCTAAAAATTGAGTAAAAAGTATTTTTTATCAATAATTTATATAAATTTTTTAATGTAAAAAGATTTCCACTTTCATTTTTCATTTTAGAGAGGCATTAAGCTATATCTTATGTAGTTTCTGGATGTGCATTTTTAGCCTCTATTTGACGCTTTAAATGCAATTTTAGAAGAGGTAAAATAAGCTCGACTTCTTCCGTGTCGTTGATGTCTTGAACAAGCTCTTGCAGTTTTTTATAAAGTTCCGCCGCGAGTTCCGCTATATCTTCAGGAGGGATCTTTATATTTGCATCGCGATAGGTTGTATAAGCTATGCGACCAAGCTTTTTCATGAGACCAGCAGGTATGGTTGGTGCTTTAAAACCTGCTGCTTTCGCTTTTGCCATGTCACTAAACATTTCGCCTTCACCTGTAATTAGCCAAGTTAAGTTGATATTTAATTGCTGTGATAAAGCAGTCAAAAATTTTACATTGGGAAAAGTGGTCCCTCTTTCAGCATGGTCATAAATTGCTTTTTTAATACCTAAACGGGTAGCTATCTTATCTCGATTAAGCTCTAAGCTTTCTCGTATCAAGCGTAAGCGCTTTGCTAGTTCTGTTTTAGGTTCTAGTTCGGGGCGTGCCAAAAATGCTCCTTATTTATATTTAGGTTAGCTTAAATTACAGGATTTTAAAAAGAGATTCCCCATTCATCTTAGAGAGGCATTAAGCCGTATTTTGTGTAGTTTCTGGATGTGCATTTTTAGCCTCTATTTGACGCTTTAAATGCAATTTTAGAAGAGGTAAAATAAGCTCGACTTCTTCCGTGTCGTTGATGTCTTGAACAAGCTCTTGCAGTTTTTTATAAAGTTCCGCCGCGAGTTCCGCTATATCTTCAGGAGGGATCTTTATATTTGCATCGCGATAGGTTGTATAAGCTATGCGACCAAGCTTTTTCATGAGACCAGCAGGTATGGTTGGTGCTTTAAAACCTGCTGCTTTCGCTTTTGCCATGTCACTAAACATTTCGCCTTCACCTGTAATTAGCCAAGTTAAGTTGATATTTAATTGCTGTGATAAAGCAGTCAAAAATTTTACATTGGGAAAAGTGGTCCCTCTTTCAGCATGGTCATAAATTGCTTTTTTAATACCTAAACGGGTAGCTATCTTATCTCGATTAAGCTCTAAGCTTTCTCGTATCAAGCGTAAGCGCTTTGCTAGTTCTGTTTTAGGTTCTAGTTCGGGGCGTGCCAAAAATGCTCCTTATTCATATTTAGGTTCGTTTTAAATTACAGGATTTTAAAAAGAGATTCCCCCATTCATCTTAGAGAGGCATTAAGCCGTATCTTATGTAGCTTCTAGATGTACTCTTTCAGCTTCTATTTGACGCTTTAAATGAATTTTAAGAAGAGGGAAAGTCGCTTCTACTTCTTCCGTGTCGTTGATGTCTTGAACAAGCTCTTGCAACTTTATACAAAGCTCTGCCGCTAATTCCGCTATATCTTCAGGGGGGAGTTTTATATTTGCATCGCGATAGGTTGTATAAGCTATGCGACCAAGCTTTTTCATGAGTCCAGCAGGGATAGTTTGTGGTTTAAAACCAGCGGCTTTCGCTTTTGCCATGTCTGTAAACATTTCACCTTCACCCGTAACGAGCCAATGGGGGTTAATGTTATAGACTCTATGATAGGCGTTAATTGCTGAGGATGTTGGCTCGTGTACTCCGATTTCATAATTGGCAAGAGTAGTGCGTTGTAAATTAAGGCGTTGCGCAAAAATGCCCCGTTCTTCGTTTCCGAGCATTCGTCGTACTTCACGTAGGCGTTTTGCAAGTTCTGTTTTAGGTTCTTTTTCAGGGCGTGCCAAAAAAAATACCTCCAAATGACAAAAAACTGTTTACAAAGACAGATATTTGGCATATACCTATTATTACCGCCCGATATTGAGGGCAGATATTTTACAATTAACCCCACAAAAAACGGATGTGGGAGCATCCGTTTGAAGCAGGAGCGAAGTTTATGACTATCACACAAGTATGGGATCGCCATAGTATTTTAGCTGAGCTACGCCGCCGTAACATGACCTTGGCGGAGCTCGCGAAAGCTTATCAACTCTCGTCATCCAGTGTGCAACACATTTGGACACGGTCTAACGAGAAAGCCGAACGCGCCATTGCCGATTTTATCGGTTTGCCCGTTGAGCAGGTTTTTAGCGACCGCTACCCCAAAAGTCGCCGTCGCATTTTTAAAGCAGCAAAACATGCCAACACAGATTCGCGTGCGCATTCTGCTTTGCGCGGTAATGCTGCTTGAATTTCGTTACACGGCTTTGCGCTTTTGCGCATTTGCCATGAATTTAAATACCATAAGATAAAAAGGTTTATCAATGTCTAAAGATCAGTACGAAATAGGCAAGATAAATTGCATAGAGTTGCATCATAGAACAGCCGTTTGCATGGGTTGGTTCTGGCGATTAGATGGTGGTCATATTGTTTTTATAGGGGGTGGTTATGGTTGCTGCTTGTAATTTATGGACCCCAGATGTCAGAAACGATATCGTTAATCCTTATTCAGAAGTTGAACGTTTACAGGTGATGCTTTCCTGTTCTTTAAAAGCCGTGAGTAGTGGATTTAAGCATCTGCCGATCCGGTATATTATTGACCCCCCGCATGGCTTATTTGATGCGGCGTTAGCACGACAGATTGTTATTCATATTTTGCATTATCAGTTTGAGGTGCCACGGCGGCGTATTGTTGCGATACAGGCACGTCAGCGGACTTCTATTTCTCTATCTATGCAAGTGATTAACCGGCGTTTGGAAGAACCCGTTTTTGCGAAAGCTTATCGAAGATGGGCGGGGCGTGCGATGGATTTATTCTTTAAAGAGATCAGAAAGGCGGGGGCGTGATGGCACAGTTTCAAAAGCTTGCTCTTGATGTGATTGTGGTGCCGGAGCGTATACGCCCTGTGGATGATGAGCATGCTAAGGCACTTGCACAATCAATGGCGCGGGAGGGATTGATGAATCCGATTACCGTGCGCCATACCCCCAATGCTAAGGAAGGCAATTATACGCTTATTGCTGGAGCGCATCGGCTTCGTGCTGCTGAGCTTTTGGGCTATAGTGACATTGATGCCGTTGTGGTGCAGGCTGATAAGGATAATGCTGCGCTTTTAGAAGTGGCTGAAAATCTGTTTCGCAATGAATTGTCTGTTATTGACCGTGCGCTTTTTGTCCAGACTTACCGCGAATTGTGGGAAAAGAAGTATGGGGAAATTAAGGTTGGTGGTGATCATGGTAATCAATATACAAAGGACAAAGTGGCAAAGGGTAAAGTTTACCCTTTGCCAAATGATGGTTCTTCAGAGCATAACGAAACTGGGTGTGAAGGAGACAAAGTGGCAAAGGGACAAGTTGTCCCTTTGCCAAAAGATAGTTCTTCAGAGCATAATGAAACTGGGTGTGAAGGGACAAAGTGGCAAAGGGTCAAGTTGACCCTTTGCCAAATGATGGTGACTTAAATGGCAAAATGCAAAGTTTGCACTTTGCCAAACATGTAGCAGATCGCATTGGTTTATCGAAGGAGTCTGTGAAACGTCTCAATCGCATTTCCCAACATTTACAACCGGAGTTGCGTTCTGTTTTGCGGGGGACGGCATTGGCAGATAATCAAGCGCAATTGTTGAAGCTTGCCAAGATGGAGCCGGTTGCGCAACGGCGGGTGGCGATTGCGCTCCAACAGGTTGAGGGAGATTTACGGCGGGCTGTTGATTTGGTCAATGGGATTAATACGCCGCCGCAAATTAATGAACAAGAGCGGGTTTTTGCTCAGTTATTGGGTGTTTGGCAGAGAGCAGATGCGCAGACAAAGGCGCGGTTTTATGATTATTTGAACAAGCAATCGGGGGAGGTGCTGTCATGAAGAGGCATGGTTGCGGGCAGCTTGATTTTTTCCAAAAGCCGGTTTTTCCTTGTCGTGAACCCGTTGCGCAGATTGATTTAGGGCGGTTTCGCTCACGCATTAAGCGTGCGATGGCGCGGGCTTTGCGTGAATGCCGGCATGAGCGCAGTGTGATTGCGGAGCGTATGGCGCATTATTTAGGGATTGGGTGTTTAAGTAAGGCGAGTTTGGATGCTTATGTTGCGGAAAGTAAGCAGGTGGATATTTCCCTGCCGCGGTTTAAGGCATTTGTGCGGGCGACAGAGGCATTTTGGCTTTGGGATGAGGTGGTGAGTGAAGATGGATTGTTGCTGTTGCAAGGGGATGAGGCACGTTTAGCAGAAATTGCGCGGCTTCAGCAGGAACAGCGGGAGATTGCAGCGCAATTGAAAGCCATGCGCGCAACGCCGGTTCGCATTAAAAGGGGGCAGCCATGAAGGAATGGTTTAGTATTGCCGAATTGGCTGAGGCAGCTTTGCCAGGGTTGCCGAAAACAAAGATCGGTCTCAACAATCTTGCGCTTAAGAAATGGCGTTTGAATACACAATTGTTTCGCCAAACATTAGGCAAAACCAAGCCGGTTTGGGAGTATCACATTTCTTTATTGCCGGAGGGGGCGCGGGCGGCATTGTTGGTGCGGTTTGGTGGGGCTGTTGATGTGAAACAAACGCAAGGGGAGCAAAAGACAAGTATTTGGGTGCGTTATGAGGGGCTTTCCAAGGCGCATAAAAGGCGCTGTGAAGAGCGTTTGAAGGCACTTTGCTTTTGGGAAGATTTGCTCCATGCCGGTATGGGTGTGCATGATGCGGCAAGTTTGAGTGCGGTGCAATTTGGTGTGAGCCGGATGTCGCTTTTTAATTGGCGGCAGATGGTGGAGGGGTATGAGCGCCCTGATTGGTTGGCAGCTTTAGCGCCTTGTTATGGTGAGGAGAATGTTTCGCAATTTGCGCCGTGTCATGAGGGGGCGTGGGAGGTTTTTTGTTCGGATTATTTGCGCCCCTCTAAACCTGCTTTTTCGGCGTGTTATCGGCGCATGGTGATGGTTGCGCAGGAGCGGGGTTTTGAGCCCATTCCTTCTGAGCGGGCTTTGCGGCGTCGTTTTAAGGCGCAAATTTCCAAAGCGGTTGTGGTTTTAGCACGTGAGGGAGAAGAAAAGGCAAAAAAGCTTTATCCAGCCCAACGGCGTGATCGCTCGAGCTTGCATGCATTGCAAGCAGTGAATATGGACGGGCATAAGCTGGATGTTTTTGTGAGCGTTCCTTGGACAGAGAAGCCTGTGCGGCTTTATCTGATAGCGATACAAGATCTTTATTCGGGCAAGATTTTATCGTGGCGCCTGTCGGATGCTGAGACTTGGGAAATCGTTCGTTTGGTGATTGGGGACATGGTGGAAGCTTATGGCATACCGGAGCGTATGACTTTGGATAATGGGCGTGCCTTTACCAGCAAGTGGATTTCTGGAGGTGTGCAAAACCGTTTTCGTTTTAAGATTAAGCCGGATGATCCGCAAGGGCTTTTGACGAGTTTGGGGGTGCAATTGCAATGGACCACCCCTTATAGCGGACAGTCTAAACCGATTGAGCGGGCATGGCGTGATCTGGCAGAAGCGATTTCCAAACATCCCTTTTGTGCGGGGGCTTATACGGGCAATAAACCGGATGCCAAGCCTGAAGATTATGGCAAGCGCGCGATAGGATTTGAAGCGTTTAAAGCCCATGTTGGGGCGCAAATTGTGGCACACAATGCGCAAGCAGGGCGTAAGGCGGTTAATTGTGCGGGGCGCAGTTTTGATGAGACCTTTACTGAGAGCTTGCAAGCCGAGGGGACGATTATTCGGCAAGCAACGGCGGCACAACGGGCTTTATGGCTTTTAACCTCTGAGGCGTTGCGTGCGCAAAAGGGTACGGGGGAGATTCATTTTTATGGCAATCGTTATTGGGCGCGGGCGTTGAATGAGCATGCGGGGAAAAAAGTGATTGTACGCTTTGATCCGGATAATTTGCATCAAGATTTACGGGTTTATGATTTGAACAATCGGTTGCTTTGTCTGGCACCATGCCTTTGTGATGTAGGTTTTTATGACCAGCAGGCGGCGCGCTTGAATGGGCGTTTGCGTAAAGAATATGTGAAGGCTGTTAAAGCAGAAAAACAGTTGGCAGCAAAGCTTGCACCTGATCACTTGGCCGATGTTTATGGGCGCCTTGAGAAAAAGGATGAAGCGTTCAAATCTAAGCTTCCGATAAAGCCAAAGGTGAGCCGCTTGATGCCAAACAATGTGGGGAATTTAGCTTTGAAAGCAGACGATGATGAGGTTTTGGGGGAGGAAGAATTCAGTCAACACTTGCATAAAGCTTTGAGAAAGCTTTCCGCCTCTGATGAGGGGCGTGAGGTGATCAAGTTTCCTAAACGATAGGAAAGGAAAGAGGGGGGATTTGTAAGAATTCTCAAAAGGAAGCTGGTTTTGTATCGCGTACCAGGTTGAAGCGTTAACAAAGAAAGGGGGGAGGAATCTTAATCCTTTAAAAGTCTAATCAATACATGAAGTTTCTAGGTATCTTTGCCTGATCGGGTGAGATGCGTGGAGTTAGCAAGTTCCCTGATGTGTGAGAAAGAGAGGGGATTTGCAAGGTTAGCCGTTTTAGTATCGCGTACGGCTTTTAAATGTTCATTCTAAAGACAAAAGATAAGGGGCGGGTGGGAGCCCTTCCCCTTATCAATAGTCTAAAATCAATACGAGAGGGGAATATACATGAAAAACGCGATAAATGCAACGGTCGATAAAAATCCTTGGGCGCGACCTAAAATCCAGCCCAATGGAACAGCACAAAACCGCAACAGTGATGACATTGCTTTATGGAATGAGCTTGTGGATGCAGTGAGAGCTTTGGGGCAAATGAATGATTGGTCGAAAGCAGAGGTGGCGCGGCGCATAGGCATGCCGGATGGGACGTTTTCGCAATGGTATGCGGGCAGTTATGCGGGACAGTTGGGGAAGCAAAATGCAAAGGTTCAACAATGGGTTGAGGTTTTAAAGGAAACGGCGGGGTTTTTGGAGAAGATCCCTGAAAAACCAGCCTTTCAGAGGAATCGAATTGCCAGTGAGATCATTGACACTTTAACACTGGCACAAAGTACGGGGGATATGGTGATGATTACGCTTGATGCGGGCAGTGGTAAGACCGAAACTTGCCGTCATTATCGCTCTACCCGCCCGCATGTTTATCTGGTAACAGCCAGCCCGCATACGCGCAGTGTTCACGGTATTTTGAATGATATGGCAGCAGAATTGGAAGTGGTGGAATATAATCCCACCCGCTTAACGCGTGCGATTGGCAAAAAGTTAGAGCGTGTTGGTGGCGGAACATTGTTGATTGTTGATGAGGCGCAAAATTTAACGGATGAAGCGATTAATCAGTTGCGCCACTTTGTTGATATCAATGGTACGGGGTTGGCTTTGGTTGGCAATGATGAAATCTCTGGACGGTTGGTTCATCGTCAAAATGGTCCCTCTTATGCGCAAATTAAAAGCCGATTGGCGATGCATCTGAAACGGCGCAAGCCCTATAGTGAGGATATTGCAGCGCGCATTCATGATTGGGGGATTGAAGATGTTGGTGCGATAAAGTTTTTGACAGGGATAGGCTTAAAGGCTGGAGCTTTGCGGCAAATTGACAAAACCATGATGTTGGCACGCATGGCAGCGCTTGGAGATGGGTGTGAGGTGACTTTGAAACATGTCAAAGCGGCATGGAAAAACCGTGACGTGGAGGAATTGGCATGATCTCTTTATGCGACAAAGAATTATCCGATACGCTTGTTGGTCTTTATGACGATTATCAATGCGGTTTTGATATTGGAGAAAAGCTTAAATTGTGTGTTGATTTGGCGTTATTGCTTGAATTGGAGTTGAGTGTTCACCGTTTGGGGGAAGCGGATGCGGTTTTGGAAGGCCAAGTTGCAGAAGTTTTGGCTGAGTGTGACAGCTCTGATCGAGATGAAGATAAGAGCAATCGTGTGATTTATATGGATTTTGGAGGAAGCAAATGATGGAACGTAACCCTTATATGGTAAGAGATAGCTTGATTGCTTTGCGCTCTGCCTTTTTACAGTATGAGGTGAATGGCATTTTTATGCATGGACAAGATGTTCGAGAATTGAATGAGTATTTGCGTCGTTTGGCAGGCTATAACCACGTTTTAAGTCATGAGCTTATGCGGTGTCGTTGGCAATTGAAAGCGGGATGTGCGCCTTCTTCAGGGGATGTTGTGCCATTTCGTCGTTTTCAAAAAACACAGGAGGAAGTTGGTGATGAATCCACAAATTGAACTTGAAGGTACGCGTTATATGAAGGATGCAAAAGGGGCTTTGGTGCCGGTAAGTTTGATCCGCCCTGCGGATTTGTTAGAGGATGAAACGGTGCGCAAAATTATGGGTTTTGCGAAAGAATTATCGGCAAGGATTGCACGTTTTAACAACCATACGATTGCGGATTTGAGTGATTTTGATAGCTTGCTTGCGCAAGAATATGGTGTGGAGCGGCGTGGCAAAAAGGGCAATTGTACTTACACAAGCTTTGATGGTTTGCAACGTATTAAGGTGCAAGTTCAGGAAAGTGTTGATTTTGGACCGCAATTGCAAATTGCCAAAAGCCTTCTTGATGAGTGTTTGAATGAATGGTCTGCGGATGCACGCCCTGAAATCCGTGCGATTATTACGCGTGCTTTTAATACGGATAAAGAAGGCAAGGTGAATCGGGGCGAGATCTTTATGCTGTTGCGTTTGGATATTGATGATCCACGCTGGAAAGAGGCGATGCGTGCCATTCGTGAAGCGATCCGTGTGACGACATCTAAGGAATATGTGCGTTTTTATGAGCGCGATACATTAGAAAGCGCTTGGCGTGCTGTGACCATTGATCTGGCGAAGACATGAGGGGGGAGAGATGTCTTTAGCTATCCTTCATATGGGAAAACGCGCGTTAGGTCTTGATGATGAGACCTATCGCGCACTGCTCTATCGCTTGACAGGCAAGCAATCGGCGAAAGATTTGAATTTTTCAGAAAAGCACTTGGTTATCGCTGAAATGAAAGCGTTTGGTTTTAAGCCGAATGGGAAGCGTTTAGAGGGGAAATATGCTAAGAAGCTCTAGGCGCTCTGGATTGCTGGGTGGAATCTTGGCATTATTCGTGATCGTTCAGATAAGGCGTTGCTTGCCTTTGTGAAAAGACAGACAGGGATTGATCATATTCGTTTTTTACGCGATAGCGATGATGCATGCAGAGCCATTGAGGCGTTGAAAGGTTGGTTGCAGCGGGAGGGTGGGGTTGACTGGAGAGGAAAAAACCGCGAAGATTCATGGAGGAAGAAACCAAGCATTTCCATTTTGTGTGCCCAATGGAAGTGTTTGAATCCCGATGCTGTGTTTGATGTGGAATCTTTTCATCAAAGTGTTATGGCGTTAAGTGGTAAAGCTTTGGGTGAGATGAGTGGGGGCGACTTTAGAGAAGTGATGAATGTTTGGGGGCGGAAAATCCGTAAAGGTGTTAAAAGCGAGGGGTAAGCATGTATGCAAGAGGAAATCTATAGCGATTTTCCTGCCTTATTGCGTGAAATAGCTGATGTTGCGGGCAGTGAAGCAGCATGGAATATGATGCGGGCTTTTGGTGGACGAGAAGTTTATATACCCGGGCGTCTTGAGAGTGCGGATTGGTTGATTGAAATTGTTGGGTTTGAAGAGGCGCAGCAACTCATCAACCATTTTTGTTTTAATGGTTCGGGAGTGCGTCTTCTTATCCCCCTTGGCAGAGATGCTGAACGGCGGCAAAAAATGGTGCAAGCGTTGCAAAAAGGCTGGTCGGTGGATGCTGCCGCTGCTGTTTCTGGTATGCATGTGCGCACAGCCTATCGCTTGAAGAAGAAAATTTCTTTGCAAGAACCACAAGGTTCGTTATTTTCAGAGTTTTATGAGTATTGAGAGTTTTGACTGACAGTGTCAGGCTTATATTGGGGGTTTGAAATCCGATAAACTGCGAATGAATTTTTATGCATTGAGTGGTTTGTTATGGTTTCAATAGATGCTTCTTTTCTTCATCGCCTTGCGCCTAAATTGGCGCATCATGCGCGCCAAGATTTTATTATTGTTGAAATGGCACGCGTGTTGCCTAAAGCTTTATCTTATGGGGCACTCACAACACCGTTGCGTATTGCACATTTTTTAAGCCAATGTGCCCATGAGAGTGATGGCTTTTTTACTGTTTGTGAATATGCCTCAGGGCGCGCTTATGAGGGGCGGCGTGATTTAGGCAATGTCAACCCTGGGGATGGGGTGCACTTTAAGGGGCGTGGTTTGATCCAGTTGACGGGGCGCAATAATTATCGTCGTTTTACGAAGTTTTGGCGCCTAGTCGATGAACAAGCGGTTGATTGTGAGGCATTTCCGCAAGAGCTGGAAAAGTTTCCAGCAGCGCTTTGGTCTGCTGTTTGGTTTTGGCAAATGAAAGGCTTGAATAGGCTGGCTGATCAAGATGATTATCTAGGGATTACCAAGGCGATCAATGGGGGAAGAAATGGACTTGTGCAACGTTTGATTTATTTGAACCGCGCCAAAAAGCTTTTGGGACTTGGAGGCGAGGTAAAGGCATGAAGCCCTCTTATCGTGGTTCTAGGCTCTATTTATGGTGGTCTTTTTGGTTTGCTTGGGGGGTTATTTTTTTGCTTGTTTCTGGTGGTTTGTGGGGGGCTCCGCATATTGTTGATATGGCGAGCATTTCTATTCCTTCGATGGTGGCGATTATTGTTGGCAATCTGGGGGTGCATCGTGGCTTTGGCTCGTTGGATTTTTCTAATAGGAAACATTCCCATAAGCGGCATAGCAGCTCCTATGATGGGGTGGAGATAACGAGGTGGGGAGATAAAAGCAATGTTTAGCCCACTTTCAAAACTGTCTTTTGGTCTGCTTTTTTTGGTCAGTGTGATGTTGGCGGCTTTTGGCTTTATGAAAGCGCAAATTTTAAAGGCGGAAAAGGCGCGTGATTTGTATTGGCAGTTGGAGATTGCCAAGGCTTCAGCACGTGCACTGCTTGTACAAGAGCGACAAAGACAAGCAGCGTTGGAAGCTGAGCATCAAGCGCAAGGGGTGATTTCGGCTTTGGAACAAAAGCTTGTGAAAATGGAGGAAGTCAATGAGAAGTTGCCGGTTACTGGCGGTGGCATTGGGCTTGAGCGTGTGCGCTTGCTCAACACACAAGCCGGTGGGTAGCCTTTCTTATCATTTTTTATCGGTTGAGTTGCCGCCTGTTGTTCGCATGGCGTGTGCCCGTCCAGCTTTATTGCCAGAGCGTGCTTTGAATGCGCGCGAAGTGGTGCATTATTGGAGCCGTGATCGTGCTGCTTTATTGATTTGTGAACAGCGTAGAAAAGCTGCGGAGCGGGCGATTTTAGGCAAAAGAGAGGGGACTTTTAAGTGAATTTGGATATCAGTGTTGCCAATGGCTGGTTGTCTTTATTGTTATCGGTTATTGCGATTTGTGGGGTTTTGAGAGCCTATTTTTCTTCAGGTGCGCGGGAAATGCTGAAAGATATCACGGCGCTTAAAGAGCGTGTGCAAAAGTTAGAAACAGAGATGGACTTTTTGCCTGATCGTGATGCGCTGCAAAGATTGGAAGTGAATATGGAGAAATTGAATGGTCGTCTCAACACGCTTTCTGCACAATTACAACCGGTGGCAGCCATTGGTGAGCGCTTGCAAGAGTTTTTGTTGGAGAATGCCAAGAAATGAAAGCAGATATGGATAAAATCATCCGTGAAGAAGCGCGGTTGATTATTTTAAAAGGGCTTGCTTGTGAGCGCAGTGAAACTTTATCGAGTGCGATGATTGAGCGGCTTTTATACAGTTATGGCATCAGACGCGATCGCGATTTTGTGCATAATGAACTGGCATGGATGGAAGATCAAGGTGCTGTTACTTTAAAATGTGTGGGTTCGGTTTTTCTTGCGGCATTAACAGAACGGGGAGCGCGTCATTTAGACCGAAGCTTTTCCATTGAGGGGATTAAGCGGCCTAAACGTTCATCAATAAAAGACGAGGTGAAGGATGCACAAGGTCGGGCGTGGACGTTTAACGGCGATTGATTTATTGCCGCAAGCTTGTGATCAAATTATTGCTGCTGCTGCTGAGGCTTTAAATGGGCGTGAGAAGACGCAAAAAGCCATTTATGATGAATTTAAAGCAGCTTTGAAGGCTTTAAAAAAAGAAATGGGTTTAAGCTTTTCTATACCCTCCTTTTCCAGTTTTAATCGGTATTCTTTGCGGCTAGCCGTGATGTCACGGCGCCTAGAACAGACAAGAGAAATTGCAGCAAGCCTCTCGCAGCGCTTTGATGCTAAAGCTTCTGATAATATCACTCTTTTGACGGCGGCAGCGATTAAGGAGTTGATTTTTTCCACGTTGAGCAGTGGGAAAAACCTTTCGCCAAAGGCAGCACAAGAATTGGCCAATGCGCTTAAAGGCGTGTTGGCGGCTGAACATTTGTCGACCACGAGGCGGCAAAAGTTGGAAAAAGATTTTACCAGCAAAGCAAGCAAAGCGGTTGACGCAGCAGCAGCAGCGGCGGGGCTCTCAGAAGAAACAGCGCGGGCTATTCGTGCGCAGGTGTTGGGGGTAAAACATGGCTGAACAGCCCTTTTCAAAAAGTCATGTCTTTGATCATCAGAGTGGTTTTGATATTTGGCGGAAAAGTACTTTTCCCAAAGAGAGTGATCCCTTAGCGGAAGGCGTTTTGATGGCGCATCAACGGGCATGGATTGAAGATAAGTCCCCATTAAAATTGGTGGAAAAGGGGCGGCGGACCGGCATTACTTTTGCAGAAGCTTTGGATGATACACTGATTGCAGCGGCGGCACGTGAAGCGAGGGGCGATAATGTTTTTTATATTGGTGACACCAAAGACAAGGGGCGGGAATTTATTGGCTATGTGAGCAATTTTGCTTCGGCAATTACGAGCCATAGTGGGGATGTTGAGGAATTTTTATTCTCTGATCAAAGGGCGGATGGTTCAACGAAATATATCTCTGCTTATCGGGTGCGTTTTGCTTCGGGGTTTCGGGTTGAGGCGCTTTCTAGCCGCCCTGAAAATATTCGCGGACTACAGGGCATTGTGGTGATTGACGAGGCGGCGTTTCATCAAGATGTGCGCTCTGTTTTGGATGCTGTCAATGCTTTGCTCATTTGGGGAGGAAAAATCCGTGTGATCTCCACCCATAATGGTGTGCTCAATCCTTTCAATGAATTGATCCGTGAAGCGCGAGCAGGTAAGGTTCCTTTTTCGGTGCATTGTTACCCCTTTGGTGTTGCTGTTAAAAATGGCTTGTTTAAACGGGTTTGTGCCATGAAGGGGGAGGTGTGGAGTCGAATTTCTGAGCAACAATGGGAAGATCAAATTCGCGCGTCTTATGGGGTGCGTTTGGCTGCTATGCGCCAAGAATTAGATGCCATACCAGCCGATCAAGAAGGGGCTGCTTTAACACGCTTACAGATTGAAAATTGTTGTGCGCCTGATATTGCGGTGTTGCGTTTTGCTTGTGTGGATGATTTTAAAAATCAATCGGAACATCAACGAAGTGTTGCTGCTTTTGCTTGGTGTGAGAAACATATAAAACCTCTTCATATTGGGCTTGACCGGCGGCGCCAACATGTTTTTGGTGTTGATTTTGCGCGGAGTGGCGATGCGACATCGATTGTGGTGATGGAGGTGGGACAAGATTTGGTGCGCCGTGTCCGGTTTATGGTGGAATTGCGCAATACGCCGTTTGATCAACAAAGAGAGATTTTATTTTATGGGGTGAATGGTTTGCCGCGTTTGATGGGCGGCGCGTTAGATGCGCGGGGCAATGGGGCTTATTTAGCCGAAAAAGCGGCGCAGCGTTATGGAGCTCTTGTGAAGGAAGTGCCCTTGTCACAAAGTTGGTATGGCAAGGAAATGCCGGCTTATTTAGAAGCTTTTGGGGATGGGACGATTGTTTTGCCGCGCGATAGTGACATTGTTGCCGATCATCAAGCGCTTGCTTATGTCAATGGCATTGTGAAAATTCCAGACAATCATCGTTTTAAAGGCAGTGATGGTTTTATGCGCCATGGTGATAGCGCGATTGCTTGCGCTTTGGCTTATTTTGCCAGCCGCCAAACTCCTGAAATTTATGATTATACACCTGTGAGAGAGGCTTATCGTTTTGATGAAAGCTCGCTCTTTTCAACGCCTTTTTTTTCAACAATGCGATCAAAGATTTATTGATGGGATGATGAGATGGTAAAACTTTTAGATCAGTGGGGCAGGGCGCTTAATATCAAAGGGTTGGAGCGAGAAGTTGCAAGCCCTACCGTTAATGGTATTCGTGATGTATGGTCACAAACCATTGTCAGTGGTCTGACCCCTGCGCAACTTGCTGATATTTTGCAACAGGCAGCACAGGGGCATCCAGAGCAGTTTTTCCAACTTGCCGATGATATGGAAGAGCGTGATTTGCATTATCGTGCTGTGCTTGGCATGCGTAAAAATGCTCTCACAGGGGTGGAGCCTGGAGTGATTGCCGCAAGCAACAGTGCACAGGACAAAAAGATAGCAGATGCGGTGCGGGAAGTGATTAGTGCGCCTACCTTTGTTGATGATTATGTGACGGATTTATTGGATGCTTTGGGGAAAGGTTATGCGGTTGTAGAAACCTTGTGGGACAAGAGTGCCAAGGAATGGTGGCCGGTTGCTTGGAAATGGCGTGACCAGCGGTTTTTTCAATTGGATCGACGGGATGGTTTTCATTTGCGTTTAAAAGAAGAGGGGTCTTTTAATGGAAGTGAATTGCCTGCTTATAAATTTTCTATTCACAGACCCAAGTTAAAAAGCGGTTTGCCTATTCGTTCTGGGCTTGCGCGGCTTGCAGCTTGGGCATTTCTCTTCAAGTCTTATACACTGAAAGATTGGATGGCATTTTTAGAAGTTTATGGCATGCCTTTGCGTGTGGGTAAATATGGGGCAAGCTCTTCTCATGAGGAGCGACGGGTTCTCATTCAAGCAGTGCGTGATTTATCCAGTGATGCGGCAGCGATTATTCCCAAAGAGATGGAGATTGAATTTATTGAAGCGGCAGGGGGCAGTGGCAATGCGGTGTTTGCTTCTAAGGCGGAATATTTAGATCGACAAATTTCTAAAGGTGTGTTGGGGCAAACCATGACGACGGATGATGGTGCGTCTTTTTCGCAAGCGCGCATTCATGAAAATGTGCGCCATGATATTGCCAGAGCTGATGCACGCCAATTAGCTTTAACGGCTAATCGTGATTTGATTGTGCCTTTTGTTGAGATTAATTTTGGACGCCAAGAGCGCGCCCCCCTTGTCTATTGGCCGATTTCGGAAAATGAAGATATTAAAGCGATTAGTGATGCACTGGAAAAACTTGTGCCCTTGGGTTTGCGTGTTGGGGCGCAAGAAGTGCGCAATAAGATTGGTTTTTCGCAACCAAAAAAGGAAGAGGATGTTTTAAAGGCTCCTGATAATGCGCTTGATGATGAGAGGGGAGAAAAGGCTCATGTTTGTGCTGATTGTGGAGGTGTTTTTGATGTTTCTGTGACAAGAGAGGACAAGGGTGCAAAAGAGCAGGGTGGAAAACATCACGACGAATTGGACCGACTTTCACAAGAAGCTTTAAGCGACTGGGAAGAGGACTTAGAACCCCTTTTAGAGCCTTTTAAAAAGCTTGTGAGAGAAGCAACAAGTTATGAGGATATCCTTAAAGGCTTAGATGAATTGCTAGGTGAGATGGATCATCACGCATTAGCAGCGCGCTTGGCAAAAGTACAAATGATTGCACGTGGGCTTGGGTATCATGGATGAGGAACTTTTTAAAACCGCCCCTAAAGAGGTCACCCGTTATTTTGAAGCCAAGGCACTTGTTCCAAGCTTTGATTGGCGTGATATAGCACCAGAAGAACATGCCTTTTCCTTTACGGTGGCAAAATCGCTAGGCTATGATATTTTGGAGGATTTTAAGCGAGCGGTTGGAGAAGCCATAAAGCATCAAGTTCCTTTTCAAGATTTTCAAAAAAATTTGATGCCGATTTTACAGGAAAAGGGTTGGTGGGGTAAAAAGACCAGCATTGACCCCAAAACTGGTGAAAAGAGCGTGGTGCAATTGGGCAGCCCACGGCGTTTAGAAACGGTCTATTGGGCCAATACCATGAGTGCGCATGCAGCAGGCGAGTGGGAGCGCACACAAAATAATAAAGAATTTTTGCCCTATCTCACCTATGCTTTGTCGAGTTCAGAACATAAGCGTTTAGAACATGAAAGTTGGGTGGGGTTTACGGCACCTGTTGATGATCCGGTTTGGGATTGGCTTTATCCACCCAATGGCTGGCGGTGTAAATGTAGTGTGCGACAGGTAAGCCGTTATGAAGCAGAAGATTTAGGCTATGAAGAGGGGGCAGAGCCACTTCATGTTGAAAAGCAGGTTTGGCACAATAAGCGAACGGGGAAAATTGAGAAGATACCAAAGGGGATTGATCCTGGTTGGCATTCTAATCCTGGGAAACATCGCGCGCAAAACTTAAGCAATTTTTTGAGTGATAAAGTCTCTGTGATGGGGGACAATGACAAACGCATTGCCATTGAAGATATTGTGGGTTCACCACTTTTGGAAGCCATGTTTGAAGGACGGATGCCTCGCGGGTTTATACCCATTGCACCGATACCACAAAAGGTGCGTGATGTTTTTGCAGCGGAAAATTCTCTTATTCGCTTATCCGCAGACAGTGTGAAACATATTTTGTTAGAGCATCAAGCGCGTGATCTTCGCTTGGATGATTTTCGGGGCGCCATTCAAACACTCATTCGCCCCCATGGTGTTATTAGACGAAAAGATGCACAGAGTGTTGTGTTTTTGGGTGAAAATGGTGGGGCATGGTGGCGCTTTGCAGTCAAATGGGTAGCAAGCAAACAAGAGTGGTGGCTTATCTCGATGCATAAAAAGAGCTTTCGCGAAATTCAACGTTTGTTAAACGCCGCTGAAAAGAAGGATGAACGGTTGTTGTAAAGAGAACACCGAAAAAGATCTGCTGGCTTTTGTGAAAAGAGAAGGCGTGGAGGGCGGTCAACTCCTCGCAGATCCGGCAAAGCCGCCCTGGCATAACTGGCTCACGCCTCGCAGGTAATCTAACAGTTTCAACGTTCAAAAGCAATCTTTAAAAAACGGCTTGAGAGAGGCTTTTTTTTATAAGGCGATAAATTGTACCTCTCACTTCACAACGGCGCTCTATCGCCTTTGAAGTGCCTTTGAAAACGATTTTATGGGATGGTTTGGCACGGGGGTTTCTCTCACAAGGAGAATAATAGGGAAAAGAGTGCTTTTTTGAGAAATGCTCTTTTGACTGACAGTGTCAGACTTATAGTGGGAGTAAGTTTCATGCATTGTATTGCCAATGACAATTGTAAAGCAATAGGCAATGTATGGAACAGGAATTTCACGAAGATCAAAAAGATGGGGATGCAGAAACATTTCATGCTGCGTTAATAGATCTTTGCCAAGACGCTACCGTTAGCCAAGCGCCTGAATGGGTAGAGCTTTTGCCCAAAGCGCCCCATGTGAAGGCACGTGATGGACGACAATGGCATTATAACCCGCAAACTATTTTAAAAGCCTTTGCAGCCAATAAAGGACCGCTTGTGATTGATTATGAGCATGGGCAACATCACCGTGCGAGAAATGGTTTAGAAGCACCTGCCAGTGGCTGGATTGAAGAATTAGCAGAGCGGGATGGTGCGATTTGGGGGCGTGTTAAATGGACCGATATGGCTAGCAAAAAGATTGTTGCCCGAGAATATCGCTATCTTTCGCCTGAGTTTCGCCATTCCAAGAAAGGTGAAATTTTAAATTTAGCAGGTGCTGGTTTGGTGAACCGTCCAGCCCTTGTCATGACGGCTTTAAGCCGTGAACAGCCTTCCCCTATAACTTTGACGGAGAAAATGATGGATTTGACAGCCATTGCCAGTGCACTATCGCTGGCAGAAGATGCTAAAGCGGATGAGGTTTTAGCAACGCTTAAAGCGCGCGAAAAGGAACGCGTGGAATTAAATGCCCAATTAACAAAAGCGCGAGAAGATTTAGCGCTTTTGCAAGAAGAGCAAAAAAACAGTGCCATTGAGAGTCTTTTAGACAAGACCATTGAAGAGGGCAAGATTTTGCCGGCTGCTCGCGAGGAATATCGTGCGCTCTGTAGCCTTGAAGGGGGGATGGAGCATTTTAAAAGTTTGGTCGAGAAGTTGCCGGCGCTTGCCTCAACAAGCCCTTTAGAAGTGTGTGCCTTAGCGCAAGAACCAAAGCTTGCTCCAGAAGAGGTTGCCCTTGCGGCACGCCATTATCAGGAAGAGCAGAAGCAAAAAGGCTTCGACATCACCATTAGCCAAGCGGTTGAGTATATTAGCGAGCAAAAGGAGCGCCCATTATGAGTACGATGATTTTGATTAAATCTTTTCGCGCTGGAGATGTGATTTCACCTTATTGCATTGTTGCAGCGCGCGGTGACGGAATGGTGGCAACGGCTTCTGGTAAGGGTGATAAATTATTAGGGACTGCTGGGTCATTGAGTGCAAAGGCTGGTGAGATGATTGATGTTGGCCAATGTGGTTGGGGCGAAGTGGTTTGTGGAGGCAATGTTTCCTTTGGTGATTTTTTGACCTCTGACCCCAAAGGACACGCCATTAAAGCGGAAGCCGCAGATCGCACCATTGGTATTGCCATGAGTGATGGTTCTGCTGGTGATGTTATTTCTTTTAAAATTAATTAATCGAGGCATAAAATGAACAGACCTTTTCCCATTGATCCAACACTCACCGCTATTGCTATTGGTTATCGCAATCCAGCAGGTTCTCTTATTGGCGATAGAGTTTTGCCACGCGTTTGTGTTTTAAGTGAGGTGTTTAAATATAGTGAATTTCCTTTAGCAGAAAATTTTACCGTGCCTGAACTTGAGGTTGGGCGAAAAGGGCGCCCGAATGTGGTGGAATTTTCTGCCTTTGAACGGGAAGCCAGTGTCAAAGATTACGGACTTGATGATCTCATCCCCAATTCAGATATTGAAGCAGCGGCACGCGCACGGGCAGAAAAGCGCTCTCGTTATAACCCCGAAAAGACAGCTGTAGAGGGACTTGCCAATTTGCTAGAATTGGGGCGTGAAGTGCGTGTTGCAGCCCTTGTGCAAAGAAGTGAAAATTACGCACCAGAGCGGGTGATTACGCTTAAGGGTGAAAATAAATTTAGCGATTATGAAAAATCTGACCCTTATGCCACTTTAGATGAGGCGATGGATAAAAGTCTCGTCTATACGCCCAACACCATTGTAATGGGCAAAGTTGTTTGGTCAAAACTCAAACGTCATCCCAAAATCATTAAAGCCGTTAAAGGGGGTGGCACTGCTGATGGTTTTGTCACCAAGGCGCAATTTGCTGATCTGATGGAAATACACCCCGATCGTTTACTCATTGGTGAATCGCAAGTGAATTTGGCACGTAAAGGGCGTTCGGCACAATTGGCACGCGTGTGGGGCAATAAGATTGCACTGCTTTATATTGACCCTACCAAACAACAGGCAGATGGTTCGGTCATCAGTTGGGGCTTTAGCGCCCAGTTGGGCGAACGTTTGTCTGGAGTGATCCAAGATCCAGATATCGGCTTGTCGGGTGGTAAACGGGTGCGTGTGGGGGAACGTGTGTGTGAATTGGTTGCCGCAAAAGATGCCGGTGTTTTGTTGCAAGAAGTTGTCTAAGGGAAACTTTTAAACATGGCTTATGCAAGCAAAACATTGATTGAAGAGCTCTGGGGTGATGACTTCTTGGATGATTTGTGTGGGATGGATGAGAACTCTGATCCAGTTTTTTCAGAGCAAGCCATTGCCCGCGCGCTCGAACAGGCAAGTGGTGAGATTGATGTGCATTTGTCTCATCGCTACTCAATCCCCATTGCTGGACAGCCAGCGGCTCTGGGTATGATCTGTGTCAATATTGCTGTTTATAATTTAGCCATACGCCATACGGCACTGACCACGACTATTGAAGATCGTTACAAACAGGCGGTTGAACTCTTGAAACGCATTGCGGAAGGCAAAGCGGGTTTAGGCATAGATGAACCTAAAATTATGAGCGAAGATGGACCGGTTCGTGATGGGGCTTTTTTTCATGCCAAGCCGCGTTTGATGGGAAGATAATATGTCTGTTGCAACCCATATTGAGATTAAAGAGACAGGGCTTGAAGCGGCTTTATCCTTTTTGCAAAAGGGAGCTGATCGCTCGATGGGGACTTTGGCACAAGGGGTTGGGCGTCTCATTCAAGAAAGCACAAGGCGGCGGATTCAAAGTGAAAAAATGTCTGCTCAAGGAGAGAAGTGGAAAAACAATCATGCCCGCACCTCCATTCTTTATGCCAGTGGGGCGCTTTCACGCTCCATTGATATGAAAGCTTCACCAGAACAGGTGATTGTGGGCTCTGGGTTGGTTTATGCGCGGATTCATCAATTGGGTGGGGTTATTCGCCCGAAAAATGGCAAGACACTGCGCTTTTTTCTTAAAAGCGGCAATGCACACCGCTTTGTTTGTGTGCATCAAGTGACCATGCCCGCACGCCCTTATTTGGGGCTTTCAGAGCACAATAAAGTGGAAATTGTCAAAGCAGCAGAAGATTGGCTGGGGAGAGTATTTTCATGAGTCAAATGGTCAAGCAAGCAGGGCGCATTAATCAGTTTCGTGAGGCGGTGATACGGAGCCTTAAAAGGGCTTTACCGGATGTGCGTGATTGCGGCTGTCAATTTGGACGTTTTAACTTAGAAGAACTTGAAACACAAATGCTGGTGGCTCCAGCAATACGGGTTGCGGTGTTAGAAAGCCGTTTAATTTCTGTTGCTTCTGGACAGATGAGTGCGGATCTTCATTTAGGGGCTTTTATTATTACCACAGGTAAAGAGCGTGATGTTTCCAGTTGGCTTTTAGCAGAAGCCATTGCGGTGCTTTGTCATAGCGGGCAATTGTGGGGACTAACGCATTTGAGTGCCCCGCGTGAGGTGCAAATTGAACCGATTATCTCTGCGGCGATTAAGCAGCGTGGTGTATCGATAAGCGTGGTGGAATGGCACCAAGATTTGCATCAGTTGGGACAGGATATTTTTTGTGATGAGGGACAACTCAAAAGTGGTTTGATTTCATGGGACAATGAGGTGGGGGCATGAATGATGCACATCTCTTAAGTGATACCTTTCGACAAATCATGAAGCGTCTTGATGCGCTTGAACGCTGTCTTGCCAACCAGCACATGATTGGGCGGGTTGTGCAAGTTGATGGTCATAGGGTGCGGGTGAAACTTTGCGAACAGGGTTCTAATGGACAAGCGGTTTTATCGCCTTGGTTGCAAGCGCAAGAAGCTTCTGGCGCTCTTTCAAGCAATATGCCCCTCCATGTTGGTGATCCGGTGCGGTTGTTAAACCCCCATGGCGAAATTGGTTCTGCCTCTCTGGTGGTGCGCGATAGCTATAGTGAGGATGCGCCTAATCCCGCACGCTCTTTCCAAGAACTTGCTCTGTGTTATGCCGGTGGCGCTTTGCGGATGACAAAAGATGAACTTATTCTCTCTACATGGGGAAAATCAAATTCATTTGAGTGCACAAGGTTTGGTGCTTTCTCATCAAGCAACCCGTGTTGAATTAACGGGCAGTGTGCACATTCAAGCAGAAGATTTGCAGCATAATCAAAAATCTGTTGGCGCAAGCCACAAACACGGTGGGGTCAAAATGGGTCCCTCCACAACCTCTTCCCCTCTTTAAAGGAGTTTTATCATGCGTGAGAACATTTATGTTATTTTAACCAATGCCGATTTTGTTGCAGGCAAGCGTTCACCAGGCAAGGGTGAGGAAATTTGTTTAAGTGAGGAAGCGGCTAAATATCCGTTGCTGCTTGGTCAGATCGCTGAAAAACCAGCCCCTGTTGTTGCTGCGGCCCCAACGGTCTCTACCACAAAGACAAGCAAAGGGGCATAAGCCATGCGGTGCGGGATGAGCGAAAAGGATGGCTCTCTTTTATATGGCTTTGCGCATTGTCAACAGTCACTTCGTAAATGTCTGACGACAAGAATTGGGACACGGGTTTTGCGTCGTCATTATGGATGTGATGTTGGAGCATTCCAAGATGCCAATGCTGATCCTGCGACGATGATGCAGCTTTATCAAGCAATTGTTGAAGCACTCGATGATCCAGAGTGTGGAGAGCCTGGGTTCTCGTTGCAGAGGATTGATCTGACAAAAGCAACGCGTGAAGGCACATTCCATTTTGTTTTAACGGGTGTTTTTTATCCCAATGGGCATTTGGGGGATTGGTCACACAAAGAGCCAATGAGCATCAATTTAGAGGTTGGTGATGACTGAGTTTGAACCTTTATCCTTTTCACAGATTCCCCCTCCACAACTCCCTCTGCCACAAATTATTGAAGAGCTTTCTGTTGAAGCAATTTTAGAGCAAAAGATCACGCGTTTGACTGAGCTTTTTGCAGCGCATCATATTCCTTATAATGTGGAAAAGACGGCTTATGATCCCGTGGTCATTCAATTGCAAGCGGCGGCTTATGAAGAGTTTCTATTGCGCCAGCGAATTAATGAAGTGGCGCGGGATAATTTACTCACATTTGCGCGTGGAACAAGTTTAGATCATTTGGGGGATTTTCATGGGGTCACGCGCCTTTTGGATGAAGATGATGAGCGGTTTCGCCGCCGCATTCGCTTGAATAGACAAGGACATTCCACAGGGGGCACAGCGCCACGTTATCAATATTTTGCCCTCTCAAGCGATATCCATGTCAAAGATGCTTTTGTTTATCGTGAGGGTAAAAGCCCGATTATTCATGTGGCTCTTTTTAGTGATAGCCCATCAGGGGTGGCAGATGAAGCTTTAATTGCCAAGGTGCAAGCCGCCCTTGATGCCCCCCATGTTAAAATGACCAATGACCACATCCTTGTGAAAAGCGCGGTACAGCGGATGATCAATGTTTCTGCTGATTTTTGGTTGTTACCGGATGAAGGCTCCTTTGTTTTGGAAAGAGCGGAGCAGAATTTAAGAGCAGAATGGGCGCGTGCATGGAGGCTTGGGCGTGATTTGTCTTTAAGTTGGATACTAAGCCGCTTGATGGTTGAGGGCGTTCACCATGTGAACATAACGCAACCTTGTGAGGATATTTTGGTCGCACCGGATGAAGCCGTCGCACTAGGGGATATTGTCTTGTCTGAACGGGGGCGTGCTTATTGATGCTTTCCTCACTTTTGCCCCCAAATTCGAGCTTGTTTGAACGTTGTTTTGCAGAAGCAATGGCTCTTGACCCTCACGTTAAAATGGCACTCGAAGAAATACCTCGCGCGAAATTTATCACGCGTCCGCCTTCTTGGTTGCCCTTTTTAATAGACGAATATGGCTTACAAGAATTAACCCCTTATTTCTCTAACCTTTATGATTTAATTGATCAGGGTCTTGCATGGCAAAATATTCGCGGCTCCCTTGCGGCAATAGAGATAGGGCTTGAATGGCTAGAGATTACAGCACGCTTTCAACCCGCCTGGACGGGGCGAGCATGGTGGAACTCCTTTCAACTTGATTTTGATCAGTTGCCTGAACGAACACAGCTTGAAGCCATTGAAGCGATTACCGACCTTTCCAAAAGTTTGCGCTCTGATTTTCGCCGTGGGACCTATGGTTATGATGTGCAAGCTGTTGAATGCAATATGTCACGCCTTGATGACAGCATGTTGGAGTATGAAAGCGGTGTTCGTTTAACAGCTGGGGACACTTTGTTTTCCTTTGGGCGCACAACAGAGATCAATCACACGCTCACAAGAGAAGAAGGCAGGCTTATTGGTAATTGGATAGATGACTTTGACGAGGAGTTAAGCTGGAACCAAATTGATTATCCTTGGGATTTGGCAAATTTTCCGTGGTGTTCGGTCAAAAAACATGAACGCGATATGCTTATGGCAGAATGGTTTCATGGTCGCACGCTTTATCTCATGTTAAGAGACAGCCAAAATAGCGTGATTGGGTATCGCAGATGCTATGCTGTAGCGCCTGTCGAACAAGCTTTGGATGGTGTGTATAGCCATTGTGGTAACAGATTCCAGCCCTCCTCGATGGGCACGGCGCTTCTTGTTGCAGCCCGCACAGATTTTCACGATGTTGATGGCAAACAAGCAGCATTTGTTTCTATTCTCGTTCACGGCATTCCCAAACAAGATATCCCCCTTGGAAAGCTTTGGTGTG